>CAIXZI010000261.1 GCA_903923915.1 uncultured Bacteroidota bacterium | reverse complement strand
ATAAATGCATAAAGCCGGTTTCGTAAATATTATTGGTTGCCCAAACGTAGGTAAATCAACTCTTTTGAACGTTTTGGTAGGTCAAAAACTTTCTATCATAACTTCAAAAGCGCAAACCACCAGGCATCGTATTATGGGTATTATTAATGAACCAGAGCATCAAATCATCTTTTCTGATACGCCGGGCATCTTAAAACCAAATTACAAACTGCATGAAAAAATGATGCGCTTTGTAGCCGATGCTATGGAAGATGCAGACATCTTTCTATTAATTACCGATATTTTCGAAGACATTGCTTTAGAAGAGAGTTATATTCAAAAACTGCAAAAAGTAACGCAACCAATCTTACTACTTATCAATAAAATTGATTTGGCAGATGAACCTAAGCTACATGCCAAAGTAGCCGAATGGACAGCAAAATTGCCTAATGCAGAAATAGTACCCATATCAGCTTTGCTAAATGTAAACGTAAGCATGGTTATGAAACGCATTTTAGAGTTGTTACCAGAACATGCCCCTTTTTATGATAAAGAACAATTAACCGATAAGCCAGAACGTTTTTTTGTGAGTGAAATTATTCGCGAAAAAATATTGATGAACTACCAAAAAGAAATTCCGTATAGTACCGAAGTTGTTGTTGAGTCTTTTAAAGAAGATGAAAAAATTATTCGGATAGAAGCCGTTATTTATGTAGAGCGTGATTCTCAAAAAGGCATTATTATTGGGCATAAAGGCGAAGCCATTAAAAAAGTAGGCACACAAGCTCGCACAGATGCCGAAACCTTTTTTGGTAAACACATACATTTAGAGTTATTTGTAAAGGTTGATAAAGACTGGCGTACTAACGATAATCGTTTAAAGCGTTATGGTTATAACAACTAATTTTTAATTTTACACTCTTAATTTTAAATTCATTGAAAACAGGCGTATTACTCATAAATCTCGGAACCCCTGATAATCCATCAACTCCGGCCGTAAAAAAATATTTAACTGAGTTTTTAAATGACAGAAGGGTTATAGATATCTCTGCCATCGGAAGATTTTTTTTGGTTAATTTATTTATTGTTCCTTTTCGTTCAGCAAAATCTTCTAAGCTTTATAAAGAAATTTGGAGCGATGAAACAGGTTCGCCTCTTTTGCATAACAGTAAGCAACTAAAAGAAAAAGTGCAAACCAAGCTCGGTAATAATTTTGTGGTAGAGCTTGCCATGCGTTACCAAACACCCGATATTCATACATCCTTAGAAAATTTACGCAAACAAAAGGTAAAAAAATTAATTGTATTGCCGCTATACCCACAGTATGCTTCATCAAGCACAGGCTCAACCTTAGAAAAAGTTTTTGACGAAATAAAAGGCTGGGAGGTAATACCAGAACTTAAATTGTACAGCAACTTTTTTGATAACGAAGATTTAATTGATTGTTTTGTGGCAAACGGAAAGCAATTTGATTTAAACGCCTACGACCATATTTTGTTTAGTTACCACGGCTTACCCGAGCGACAAATTAAAAAAGCATCTGCCCATTATGGCGATAATGCTTGTTCTTTGGGCTCTTGTTGTGAAACCATGACAGATAAAAATCAATATTGTTATCGTGCTAATTGTTTTAGAACCACGCAACTTATTGTTCAAAAATTAAACTTGCCAAAAGAAAAATATACTATTTGTTTTCAAAGTCGCTTGGGGCGAAGCGAGTGGATTAAACCTTACACCGACCAAATTTTAAAAGAGCGTGCTGCCAAAGGCGATAAAAAAATATTAGTCTTCTCTCCAGCTTTTGTAGCCGATTGTTTAGAAACCATTTATGAAATTGGCGAAGAATACAACCACGCATTTAAACAATATGGTGGCGAAAAAATTACACTTGTACCAAGTTTAAATAGTAACGATAATTGGGTAGATGCTATTGAAAAAATGATTTTAAAGTAGTTGGGCGTTCCGGTTGGGTAAAACCGTCTGGCTTTTCAGTTCAATCTTTACCCATTAGAGCAAAGGATTTTCGTTTCAATCCCTAACACAAATACAACTACTTGAAAAACTGAGTAATTTTTCTTAAAGGCTTTAACGTAAGCGTAAAAAAATGTGGTTTTAGATTATTTAGTTTCCAAGCTAATCTGTCTTCGTTATTTGCCTTTACACGGTTATTGATAGAAGCATTACTTTGCCCGCCAACCCTCATTTTTACTATAAATTTTGGTAAATAGGCCACTTTAATTTTGTGCTTAAAAAGTAAACGCAACATTATTTCATAATCAGCAGCAGAGCGTAAAGTAGTATTAAACAAACCATACTTTGTGTAAGCATCTTTCTTTACAAAAAAAGTAGGGTGGGGAGGCATCCATCCCCATAAAAAGCTAGAAGCCTTATAAACACCCGATTTCCAGGTTCGTATAATTTTATCCGTATTATCTTTATCTACATAATACAAATCTGCATACACAGCATCGGCTTTGTTTGTGCTAAATGTTTCTGCAACATTGGCCAATACATTATTATCTATAAAAAAATCATCGGCGTGTAAAATTCCAATAATATCTCCAGTAGCTAAAGCAATTCCTTTATTAATGGCATGATACAAACCATCATCTTTTTCTGAAACAAATTGAGAAATCCGACTTTTATATTTTTCAATTATCTCTAATGTATTATCACTTGATTTTCCATCAACAATAATATATTCAACATTAGGATATGTTTGAGAAAGGACTGATTGAATAGTATGTTCAAGCGTTTGCGCGCTGTTATAGGTAACCGTTATGATGGAAATCTTAATCACAAATTTGACAATTAGTTGATTAGCCGATTAGTCAATTAAATTGCCGAATTGCCTCATTGTCAAATAGACTAATTTTTTAGCGCCGTTAAGAAATTAGCTAAGAAAGTTTTTAATTCTGTACGAACTACAATCTTATCTAAAAAGCCGTGCTCTAAAACAAACTCAGCTGTTAGAAATCCTTTTGGCAAATCTTTACCAATGGTTTCTTTTACAATACGTGGCCCTGCAAAGCCTATTAACGATTGTGGTTCTGCAATGTTTACATCGCCCAACATAGCAAAAGAGGCTGTTACACCACCTGTTGTAGGGTCTGTTAATAAAGAGATATAAGCTAATTTTTCTTTGGCCATAAGGCTAAGTTTAGCTGATGTTTTAGCCATTTGCATTAATGAAAATGCGGCTTCCATCATACGT
>CAIXZI010000260.1 GCA_903923915.1 uncultured Bacteroidota bacterium | reverse complement strand
TGCTCCAATAGAAGTTCCGGATCTTAATATTTGATTAATAATCGAAAACGGAACGCCTTTACCCTCTAATTCTTTTGTTAGTTTAACAATAGAAATTGAGAATTCAATTGTCCATTTTTTTATTTCTCTTTTATACTCCACAATCAAAGAACGAATTTTTACTCTTTTAAATTTTAACTTCTTAATTTTAAATTATGCTAAGCATCCAGTTCGCCCGCAATTACATTCATACTACTCATTGTCAATATAGCATCACTTAACATACCGCCTTTAATCATTTCAGGATATGCCTGATAATAAATAAAACACGGTCTGCGGAAATGCAAGCGGAACGGCGTTCTTCCGCCATCGCTTATTAAATAAAAACCTAATTCGCCATTACCACCTTCCACACAATGATAAACTTCTCCTTTAGGAACATCGGTTTCGCCCATCACAATTTTAAAGTGATAGATCAATGCTTCCATGTTGTTGTACACTTCTTCTTTTGGAGGAAGGAAAAAATCAGGGATATTAGCGTGTGTAGCGCCATCGGGCATATTTTTCAAAGCCTGTTCGATAATACGAAGTGATTGCCACATTTCTTCCTGACGAACCATAAAACGATCATACGTATCGCCTTGTGTACCAACAGGAACAATAAAATCAAAATCCTGATACGATGAATACGGATTCATCACACGTACATCATAATCAACACCGGCTGCACGTAAGTTGGGACCTGTAAAGCTGTATTCTAAAGCTCTTTCACCAGAAATTGGACCGCACATAATAGTACGATCCATAAATATTTTATTGCGCTCTAATAAATTAGAAAATTCGGTAAATGCTTTTGGATATTCTTTTACAAACGCACGAATTTTATCCCATGTTTTTGCAGGGAAATCTCTGTCGAAGCCGCCAATACGACCAATGTTGGTAGTTAAACGAGCTCCGCAAATATCTTCAAATATGTCGTAAATTTTTTCTCTCCATTGAAACAGGTATAAGAAGCCTGTTGTAGCGCCAGTATCTTGTCCGATAATGGTATTGCAAATGATATGATCTGCAATACGAGAAAGTTCCATAATGATAACGCGCATGTATTCTGCACGCTTGGGTAATTCTGCTTTAATCAATTTTTCTACTGTCATGTGCCAACCCATATTGTTGATGGGTGACGAGCAATAGTTCATTCTATCAGTAAGAGTAGTAATTTGTGCATACGGGCGACGCTCAGCTAATTTCTCGAACGCGCGATGAATATAACCAATTGTAGAAACGGCATCATGAATAATTTCGCCGTCCATTTTTAATACGTTCTGAAAAATACCGTGCGTAGCAGGGTGTGTAGGCCCAAGGTTAAGCGTAGAATATTCTTTTTCCTTAGTATCTGCCGCCGGGTGAGTATCTGCAGATGAAGCTGTATTTTTCTTTTCTTTTTTGCTCATTATCAAATACGATTAACGTCCAAACATTTTATCACTCTTATCTTGTCTTGTTTGATCTTCTAACGGATACTCTTTTCTTAACGGAAAAATATCCATTTCATCTACATTTAAAATACGTACTAAGTTAGGATGCCCAACGAATTTAATCCCATAAAAATCATAGGTTTCGCGCTCCATCCAATTAGCAGCAGGCCACAAATCAGTTGCAGTAGGTATTTCGGGATGAATCATCGGGAAGAACGTTTTTACACGTATGCGCGTATTTTTTTGCATGTTGTGTAAATGATAAATGGCACCTAAATGTTTTTCGTCGGCAGTTTGCATACCTGTTAAATCTGTTAGAAAGTGGAAATTTAAATCCGCATCTTCTTTCAAAAACTTTAAAACATCGTGAATTTTTTCTTTGTTAACAGTAAACACGGGGTAATCGTACAATAACTCGGCCTGCTCAATGCTTCCGTGAAAGTGCTCGTGTAATTTTTGGTTTACTTTATCTAATAGTTCTTGGCTCATCTTTCCGTTTAGAATTTAGAATTCTTTTTTTAGGATTTATTAATTTTTATTCCATTCCGTAACTGTTCATTAGCTGCTTGTATTCCGGAGAATTTCTGCGACGTAATGATTCATTTTTA
This sequence comes from uncultured Bacteroidota bacterium, assembly GCA_903923915.1. Lineage (GTDB taxonomy): Bacteria > Bacteroidota > Bacteroidia > B-17B0 > Aurantibacillaceae > PALSA-968. The sequence goes on along the minus strand of CAIXZI010000260.1, from coordinate 9,332 downwards.
GCTAATTCCTGAATTTTTAAAATGCCATCAATAACCTGCTCAGGGCGAGGTGGGCAACCCGGGATGTAAACATCTACCGGAATGATACGGTCGATACCTTGTAAAACGCTGTATGTATCGAATATTCCGCCACTGCTGGCACATGCACCCATGGATAAAACCCAACGTGGTTCGGCCATTTGCTCGTAAACCTGGCGTAAAGTCGGACCCATTTTTTTTGCGATGGTGCCCATAACCATTAATAAATCTGCCTGACGAGGTGAGAAACTTAAACGCTCCATACCAAAACGGGCTAAATCGTAATGAGAAGCCATGGTAGCCATAAATTCGATACCACAACAAGAGGTTGCAAAAGGCAGCGGCCAAAGTGAGTTAGCGCGCGCAAGACCAATTACATCTTCTAATTTTGTGGCAAAAAAACCGGGTCCTTCAAGTCCTTCAGGGCTTTTGGCGATTTCTAATTTTGTTCTTTTTATAATTTCTTTACTCATTATTTCATTTATTGAGTTGTTGAATTTTGAATTTTTGATTTATTTAATTCTACAAATCTCTAACTCTACTATTCTACAACTGTTCTAGTCTTCCCAAGTAAGCGCCTTTTTGGCAATCATATAATAAAAGCCAACCAGTAATAATATCACAAACGAAAACATTTCTATAATACCAACAATGCCAAGCTCTTTAAAATTAACCGCCCACGGGTACATAAAGATAACCTCCACATCAAACAAAACAAATAAAATAGCCACTAAAAAGTATTTAATAGAAAAAGGCATACGTGCGTTTTCTTTAGATTCTATGCCGCACTCAAAGGTATCAAGTTTAATTTTTGTTTTACGTTTTGGGCCAATAGAATGGGTTAAAACCATTGTAAAAGTTACAAAGCCCGCAGCCACAATAAACATTAAAACAATGGGTAGATAATCAAGAGGTGTACTATTCATTATTTACGTTTTAAATTACGCTCACAAATTTAGCATCTCATTTGATTAAAGCTAACTTTATTAGACAATTTATTGGTTTTTTAAGACCAGATGGTTGTTAGTAAGTAGAATGATTATAATTAAACCCTTACACCAATAACCAAAACGTCATCTATTTGCTCGTATCCGCCGCGCCAAGTAGTAAATACTTTATGCAAGTGTTGGTATTGTTCCTCCATTGGTTTGTCGGTTATTTCGGCAAAGGTACGTTGCAAGTTAGCCACCATAAATTTCTTGCCTTTATCGCCACCAAACTGATCGGCATAACCATCACTAAAAATATAAATGCAATCGCCTTTTTGTAACTGAATACTATGATTGGTAAACTGACGTTTCACTTCAAAATCATGCTCTATACCTCCAATAGGATTTTTATCAGGCTTAATTATTTCAGCTTTATCGGTAGTATCTTTTCTATAAATCCACAAAGCACGGTTGGCTCCGGCATAATCAAGTGTCATGTTTTCTTTGTTGAATGAGCAAAGGGCAATATCCATACCATCACGACGCTCAAACTCGCCTTTATTATGGTTTAGCGCGGTTTTAACACCCACATGCAGGTTATTTAAAATTTCGGCAGGCTGATAAACGTGTTGTTCGCCAACAATCTCATTTAATAATGAGTTGCCTATGATACTCATAAATGCACCCGGCACACCATGACCAGTACAATCTGCAGCAGCAAAAAGGTGCTTGCCATCTCGGTTAGCAAACCAATAAAAATCTCCGCTAACAATATCTTTTGGCATGTATAATACAAACGATTCTGGAAAATCTTTTTTCAAACCTGTAATGGCCGGAAGCAGCGCCTCTTGAATGTTTTTGGCGTACTTAATACTATCGGTCATCTCTAAATTTTTATGCTCGATAGTTGCTTTTTGTTCTATAACTTCCTTATTTATTAATTCTACTTTTTGTTTTTCTTCGCGAAGCTCGCGTGTACGAGAAGCAACTTGTTTCTCCAATTTTACTTTATCGGCATATAATTTTTTTGTTTTGTAGGAATTGTACGAATAAGTTGACGCAAGAATAACAATCACATATAATGTATATGCCCACCACGTACGATACCAAGGCGGAAGCACTTTAAAACTATATTGCAAGGGTTCTTTATTCCAAACGCCATCATTATTCATGGCCTTTAAGTGAAACGTATAATCGCCGGGTTGAAGTGATGAATAGGTTACCTCAGTTTTGGAAGTTATAGGAACCCAATCTCCATCAACACCATCTAACTTAAACTGGTATTGTACTTTATTTGGATTTGTTTGCGAAATACCAATAAAATCAAGTGTTACGTGGTTTTTAGCATAAGGTAATTGCAAATTTATAGGTAAACCCGATATAGAATCTAAACTTGAAGCGTAAGAAGTAAGGTCTATTTTTTCGAAAAATATTTTAATGTCGGTAATAAGACAAGAAGGTTCTTGGTAATTAATTTTTTCAAAATGCGGATTAAAAACCGTAACACCTTTTACGGTACCAAACCAAAGTTTTCCATCTTCATCTTTTATAGCCGAATTAAAATTACACTCTAAACCTTTTAAACCCTCTTCTTTGCCATAATGCTTTACACTTACTTTTTTGTTTGCTATATATTCATCTACATCTAACTCGTCTATACCTTTGTTAGTGCCAATCCACAAACGATTTTTACTATCAAACACCAAAAAATAAACCTGATTTGAGATTAGTCCTTCCTTTTCACCAATATTTACAAACTCTTTATTATTATAATAGAAAACGCCATCTTCTGTGCCAAACCAAAGGTTTCCGTTTTTATCTTTTACAACATTGTAAACCGATTTATTAGTAAATTTATTTTTAGCGTTAAATATTTCAGCTGATGATCCATCAAACTTAATGGCTCCATAACTGGCGGTTGCCAGCCATAAATTGTGGTTGTTATCTTCGGTTATATTATAGATAGCTAAATCTGCCCGGGCTTTTATTTTGTTTACTATTTCAACAGGTTCTTTTTTTCCGTTTTCACCAAAAACCACCAAGCCATTTCCGGTACCTATATAATGCGTTCCTTTTGAGCTGTGACAAATTGAATAAATGGTTTGGTACTCGCTTTCTGCCCAATAATTAACAAATTTGTTTTCGGTAAAAATGCTTAAGCCATCTTGTGTTCCTATCCAAAGTTTACCGTCTTTATCCTGCGCCATGCAGTTAACATTGTTATCAATCAGACTTTCTTTAGTGTTTTTTTTGTTTATAATGTATTGCTTTTTTTCTTTTCCATTTAAATACAACAGTCCGCTATTACGCACTGCTATCCAATATTTTTCATCCTTGGTTTGATAAACGCAATTTATATAATCGCCAGGCAGTCCGTCTTTTTCACTATAGTTTACAATAGCTTCAGAGCTAAGTTTACTAACGCCAAAACCATCCGAACCAAACCACAAATTACCTTCGCTATCTATATAAGATGATAAAATAAGATTACCGCACAAGCCATTTTCCACTAAAAATTTTTGGTGAGTTAGTCCGTTATATTTTACAACCCCTTCGTTAGTGGATAACCAAAATGCATTGTTTTTATCTTTGCTAATGCTGGTAACAGCCATATTTTCTAGCGATATGCCCGTTATATTAATTGCTTTAACTGATTTATTAGCATCAACTACATATAGCCCCGCAACTGTACCTATGTAAATATTACCCTTGCTATCTTCATTAAACGAACGAATAAAATTATCTACTAATACTTTTTTAGTGTCGTACCAAGTAAATGTGTTGTTTGTAGGCGAATAACAACATGCTCCATTTTGAATGGTACCAAACCAATAATTGCCGCTATTATCCTGATACATAGTAAACACAGCCGAGGCATCTAACAATTTACTGCCACTTAATTTTTCTGGTGTGCCTTTTGCATTTAAAAAGCAAACGCCTTGCTGGGTACATACCCAAATTTTTTCTGATTTATCAATTAAAACTTTGTAAACAGTATTAACGAGTAAGCCATTGCTGGTATCAAAACGAATATCTTTAAACTTGCTTTTTATTTGCAAACCATCGTAGGTAGCAAAATATAAATTTTGATTTTTATCTTCGGCTATAGAATAAACCGTGTTACTGATAGCACCATTGCCAGGCGTAAAATTTTTAAAGGTTTTGCCATCATACTTAGAAACACCACCACCACCGGTGCCAAACCACATATACCCTTTACTATCTTGAAAAATACAGTTAACCTGAGATTGCGCCAAACCATCTTCTACATTATAATTTCTAAAATCATAGGTTTGAGAGAAACCTGTTGTGGCTACAAAAATTAAAACAATATGTAGCCAAATTTTACGCATGCAATGTTTGAGGTGTTTTGGTGTACGAATGTTTTTTAATGCAATCAACAAAAAACTTTACTTTTTCTTTTTCGGTATCCGGATATAAGCCATGACCTAAATTGGCAATATATCTATCCTTACCAAAAGCATTTAGCATTTGTTTGGTTTGTTTTTCTATTTCATCAAAACTTGCATAAAGCAAACAGGGGTCTGCATTACCTTGCAACGTTTTATTTGAACCAATAATTTTACGTGCTTCTTGTGGGTTAACACTCCAGTCAAGACCTACAACACTACACGATGAATTTTTAATTTCGGCTAAAGCAAAATGTGCATCTTTTGCAAAAATGGTAACGGGTACTTTTTTACTTACCTCATCACAAATCATATTCATGTATTTTAATGAAAATTCTTTATGCATTTCGGGAGATAAAACACCTGCCCACGAATCGAATATCTGAATCAAATTAGCGCCTGCTTCAACCTGTGCCAGTAAATAATTAATGCTGCTTTTCGCAATTTTTTCAAGCGTTTGATGTGCCAGTTTTGGTTGCGTATATAAAAACTTTTTTGCTTTACTAAATGTTTTGCTTCCGCTGCCTTCTACCATGTAGGCTAATAAAGTCCACGGTGCTCCACAAAAACCAATTAATGGCACTCTATTATCTAATTGTTTTTTTGCCAAACGAATGGCATCATATACATATTGTAAATTACTTCCGTCTGTAATAATTAATTTATCTACGTCTTCTTGCGTAGCTAATGTTTTTTCAAACCAAGGGCCTTTAGCCTCTATCATTTGATAAGGCAAGCCCATCGCTTCAGGAATAACAAGTATATCTGAAAAAATAATGGCGGCATCTACGCCTAAAATATCAACCGGCTGCACGGTTACTTCGGCGGCTAATTCCGGATTTTTTACAAATTCTATAAAGTTTTTTGATTTTGCTCTAACAGCTCTGTATTCCGGCAACACCCTACCCGCTTGGCGCATAAGCCACACGGGCGCACGCTCTACCTCTTCTCCTTTTGCAGCACGCAACAACAAATCGTTTTTTATCATCCCTTCAAAAATAAGATAAAAAAGTATAATTTGGCTGTAAATTCAAATTTTATTACCTTGCATGTTTAAATTTGACAGGATATGTTTTCAAAAACTAATAATAGCAAGTCTGCCGATAGCACATCGGTTAACTTAATTGCAGCGGGTACAACCATTACCGGAGATGTTAAAACCGAAGGAGACTTTAGGATTGACGGCACTTTGCACGGCACTTTAGTTGTTAAAGGCAAACTGGTTGTGGGTTCAAACGGACATATACAGGGCGAAATTGAGTGTCAAAATGCAGACGTATCGGGCGAGGTTAAAGGTAAAATTAATGTAAGCGAATTGTTAGCTTTACGTGCCACCGCCCGAATTAACGGAGATATTTATACCGGAAAAATTTCTATCGAGCCGGATGCACAATTTACAGGTAATTGTAGCATGGGCGGTGTAGTTAAAAACATACAACATACGGCCGATGAGCACGCCTCAAGAAAAAAAGCCGTTGCGGCCAACTAATAAACCACAAAAAAGCTCTTTACAATATACAGGCATGGCTATACAAATGCTGGTGCCTATTGTTATTGGTTTTTTTGCCGGCATGAAATTAGATAATTACCTGCAAAATAAAATCCCTTTTCTTACCCTTATACTTGGGTTAGGAGGCGTTGCCACCGGAATTTATTTAGCCATTAAAGATTTTATTAAGAAATAATCTTGGGCGTTCCGGCCAAAAAAGCCGTCGGGCTGTTCACTTCAATCTTTTGTTCGTACCTCACAAAAGGATTTTCGTTGCCATCTCTAACGCAGGTCGTTCAAAATTTGTAATTTTACTTCAATCTAAAAAATAAATTATGTTTCGCATCATAACTCTGTTTACAATTATATTTTCGTTAATTACTTTTAAAGTAAACGCGCAAGAAAAACAAAAAAAAATAAATTACGAAAAAGAAGGTTATGTAAAAGCCGTTGTTATTCATTATAAAGTAGAAGCTTGTGGTTATTTAATTGAACTTGCTGATAAAGCAAAAACAAAAATTGCACCCGATAAATTAGCCGATGAGTTTAAAAAAGATAAAGAAAAAGTTTGGATAAAATACACCTTGGCAAAAAAACAACCTATGTCAACCTGCATGGCCGGTAAGCTTGCCGAGATAGTTGATGTAAAAAAAAGAAAGTAGTTGTTTTAAAACTTAGGACAAGAAATTAAAACCTTACGCGTTTTTTTACTTCGTTTAGCGTACTCATAAATGATAGCTATTTCAAACGAGCCCAAAGAGCGAGCTACTGTTAATCTAGAAAGCGTAATGTCATAACTAAATCCTATGCGTGCATCATATTTTCGAATATCAACGCCAATTAAAAAACTTACTGCATCTGCATTAATATAGCCGGGCGCATAGTGTTTTAGCGGCAAACCACGATACCATAAACCTAAATTTAAAGGTGCTCTAAAATAGTACGCGCCAATATCTAATTGATCAAAACGACCCTCATGCTTATAATTAAATGTTGGAGAAAAATATTCTTTCAATTGATTTCCCTTTTTTTCCTTTATAAAACGATAACCCCCGTGTAAAGAAAAATTCACGGGTTGTTTATTATTTCCATCTTCATTAAAAGAAGTATTAGGCGTATTAATGTGTTGTGCTGCAAAACCCAGCCAGTAATCGGTTGAATTAAGTAAAGCGCCGGCGTTTATATCCATATAGTTTACATGATTATTCATATTCATCACATACGGATCTAAACTTGCGCTGGTATTATAATGAAGCTGATCGTTTAAAATAAGTTTACTTACATCCATACTTTTATAACCATAACCAAGCTGAATGCCGCCACGTATTTCGGCAAACTTGTTTATTTTAAAATGATACGCATAAGAAAGCATGGCAACCGTAGTGCTTATTGATGGTGTACCCGAATTATCTTGAAGCACCATTAAACCAATACCACTATTAGCTGATGCAATGTTATAGTCGTAGCTTATCACTCCGGTTTTGTATGTAGTAGATACACCAGGCCATTGGTTGCGCATATCAGCTACAAAGCGATGCTCATACGTATTACCCGTAAATGCCGGGTTTAAATACAAGGGTATAGCATAAAACTGCGTAAACTGCGGGTTCTGTGCTTTTGCATAAGCAATCACAAAAATTAAAATTATATATAGTGGTTTTTTTCTCAAGGTTTTTTATTAAAAATAATTTTCACAACATCTTCATTGTTATAGTTTATAACCTGATCTATTACAGCGGGTAAATCTATTTCAATTGGTTCATAATCTTTATACTCGGCAATTAATTTATATCCGCAATAAGGGTTTACAACTATTATAAAACTACCTGTGTTGCCATTGCTATGATACAAACTATGTGTTTTATTGGTTTCTTTATCCACCAAGGTTATTTTGGCTGCCGCCGGACGCTCTGATTTACCATGCAGTGTAACACATTTTTTTACAATCAAATCTGTTTCGCTATAATGCATATCAATAATATAAATGTCTTCACTTTCGTAACCCACCTCACCTGCGTTTTCGTTTAAAGAAGAATAATACCCGTGTTTGGCATTTGCATTAACCACAAAAAATATATCGTCTCCAACGGTGTTTACGGGGTAGCCCACATCTTCTGTTTTTTCAAAAGACCAATCTTCTTTTATTTTACTCTTAAAAATATCGTATTCGCCCATAGTTTCATGCCCCTTACTACTATAGTATAGCGTGTTTCCATCCACACTCATAAACGGTGCATCTTCATCATACTTGGTATTAATGCTGCTGCCAAGGTTAGTAGGTAAGCTCCACTTATCATTGGGTAATTTTACAACTCTGTACAAATCTTTTCCGCCAAAACCGCCTGGTTTATCGCTCGAAAAAACGATGCAATTTCCTTCCGGACTAAAACATGCGCTTACTTCTTTGTACTCGGTATTTATTTGAGGGCCTAATTTTTCAGGACTTGTCCAACCCTTTGTGGTTGCTTGTGTTGTATATAAATCACCACTTAACCCATCGGCGCTGGTTCTATAAATTATCATTTGCTGGGCATCTGCAGATAAAGCCACACAAGCATCATGTGTTTTTGTGTTGATTGGCTCTCCAATGTTTTGTGCCGTTGACCATTCTCCATTTTTATTGTAGCTTACATAAACATCTTCATAATAATTTCCCCACGCATCGGTTAAATTACCTGTACTGCCAGGGCGACGAGAGGTAAAATATAAAACAGATTCATCAGCAGAAATAAGTGGCACATAATCAGGGTACTTGGTATTAATACTTGTGCCCATATTTTTTATGACCGCTTTGTGAGGGTTATTCATATACTCTGCGGCATGTTTTGATATTCCAATTAAACGATCAACTTCCGCATTTTTTACATCGCGTTTATTTTCATCAAACTTTTTATACTTGCCATAATGCTCAATAGCTTCATTAAACTTGTGTTCTAAATGAAAAATTTTTGCTTCGTAAAACTGTGCTTCGGCATATTTACTTTTATCTACTTTTATTAAATAAGGCAAAATAGAATCCGGAAATTCTTTTAGTTTATATTTACAAATGGCAATGTTTAAGTTTAACTCTTCGTTGGTAGTGTCTTCTTTATAAATAGATAAATATTTCTGTTCGGCATTTTTAAAATCATCCATGTCAAACAAAACATCGGCTTCATTCAAAGTTTCCTTAAATTGCTTGGTATGATTTTTTTGCGCATGCGCGGAAAAACTTATCAATAAAGCCAAAAAGAAAAAAGGTATTTGTTTTTTTAAATTCATCTATCTTAATAAAGTTAAATCTCCAGCCTTCTCAATATTCAATCCGTCAATTGATGTTCCGCGTATTTTCCAAACATAGGTGCCTTGTTCGCACAACTTGCCTTTATAATATCCATCCCATCCCACCTTAGTATCTTTGGTTACAAAAAGTAATTCGCCCCAACGATTAAAAATATCTAACTCGTATGTTTTTAATCCGCTTATATTAGGATGAAAAATATCATT
>CAIXZI010000259.1 GCA_903923915.1 uncultured Bacteroidota bacterium | reverse complement strand
GCGCAAATATACCATTATGGTTTGCTATATTTGTGTGAAATCAAAAATAATTATGCGCCTGTTAATAGTTTCTGCCACCGTTTTTGAAATAACTCCTTTTTTAAAAGAGATAAATGCCTCTACAGAAGATAAAATAGTTTCTTCGCACACATATAAGCAACATCAAATAGATGTTTTACTTACCGGTGTTGGTATTGCGCACACCAGTTTTTATTTAGGAAAATACATTACCAATAAGTATGATTTAGTTATTAATGCTGGTATTTGTGGAAGTTTTGCAACTAAAATTACTATTGGAGATGTTGTGCAAATTAATGAAGATTGCTTTGCTGATTTAGGTGCCGAAGACAATGAAAAATTTTTATCACTTGAAGAACTTAATTTGCCCGGCACTTATGATGTAACAAATGAAAATGCGTTTAGCAGTCCACTGTTTGATAAGTTACCAACTGCAAAAGGCGCTACCGTTAATACCACACACGGCAACACATATAGCATAACAAAATTTTTATTATACAGTAAAGCAGAAGTTGAGAGCATGGAAGGTGCTGCATTTTTATTTGCTTGTAATCAAACCAAAGTAAGTTGTTTGCAAATACGCTCCATATCTAATTACGTAGAGAAACGTGATAGAAGTAAATGGAATATTCCTTTAGCAATTACAAATCTCAATAAAGTTTTAATCAATTTTATAAATCAATAGAATTTGGGCGTTTCGGCGATTACGCCGTCGGGTTTTTCGCGGCAATCTTTTTATGATTACATAAAAAGGATTTTTGCTTCAACCCCTAACGCAAATAAAAACCGTTAAGTTATTTTAACACGCTGTATTTACTTTTTAAAAAGTTTGGCACGCATGTTGGTTATAGTATAATAACCAAAACAAAAACAAAATGAAAAAAGCAGGTCTAATGGTAGTAGTAGCACTTTTAAGTGCTAGCATGTTTGCTAACAGTGCAAGCTTACCAAAAAAAGGAGCAACAGTTAACGGTAAAAAACCAAAAACTGAGATTAGTAAACACCACCAACAAAAAGACAAACAAAAAGGTGGAATAACAAAAGCTAAAGCGGCAAAAAAAGCACCTAAACAAGCGCCAACAAAAAAATAGGTTTAAAGTAAATCTTTTCATAAAAGCATGTGGTAAAACGCATGCTTTTTTTATTTTGTTATATTTATCCTCGTGTTAAAACTTAGTTATACTCCATTCGCTCTTCAATTTAAACACCCGTTTGGTTTGGCTTATGGAACAAGAACAACTACTGAGGTTGTTTTTGTGAGGATTGAATGTGATGGATTTGTTGGATATGGTGAAGCGGCATTGCCGCCTTACTTAGGTGAAACACAAACTTCTGTTGTTGAGTTTTTGTACAAGGCAAACACTATTTTAAAAAAGTATGCGCTCCCTTTTTTACTGGAAGAAATAATTACAGCTATTGATGCAACTGCCCCTAATAATAATGCTGCCAAGGCTTGTATAGATATAGCGTTACATGATTTGCTAGGAAAGTATGTAAATAAATCGGTTTATAGTATATTAAATCTAGAAAAACCACAGCCCCAAAATACATCTGTTACCATAAGTATTGGCGATTTAAATCTTATCCCTGAAAAATTACTGGAATTAAATGATTACCATGTTTTAAAAATAAAACTAGGCAATAAAAACGATAGACAAATTATTGAGTGCATAAGAATGCATACTGATAAACCTTTAGTTGTAGATGTAAACCAAGGTTGGACAGATAAACATGTTGCTTTAGAAATGATACAATGGCTGCATACACAAAATGTTTTGTTTGTTGAGCAGCCTTTGCCAAAAGATAATTATAATGATATGGTTTGGCTAAAGGAGCGTAGTCCAATTGCAACCATTGCCGACGAAAGTATGCAGCGTTTTAGTGATATGAATGAAATTAGTGATTGCTTTCATGGAATTAATTTAAAACTAATGAAATGCACCGGACTTTATGAGGCTGTTAAAATTATAAATTACGCAAAAGAGAAAGGGTTGAAAATTAATATAGGCTGCATGTCAGAAAGCTCCTGTGGCATTGCCGCCGCGGCGCAACTTATGCAGCATGCTGATTGGATTGATTTGGATGGGCCTTTACTGGTTAAAAATAATCCTTTTGGAGGAATTAATTTTACTGAAGGTAAACTTCAATTAAGCAACTCAACAGGTACGGGCGCAACTTTAGCAGATAAAAACCTTGAGTTTATTGCTTTGTAATTTTAAATTATTCGTAAAGCTCGTAGGTATATTTAATAACTTCCGGTTCGCCTAAAGAATAATAATCTACAGTTTCCATTTTGTTACCGTTATAATCATAGCGGTATGTTTTTTTACCATCCATTCTGCCCTCGGCATTGTACCACTCTTCTTTCACTAAATCGCCTTTTTCATCGTACATATAATTTCTTTTTCCTTCAATTTTATCCGATTGGTTG
>CAIXZI010000258.1 GCA_903923915.1 uncultured Bacteroidota bacterium | reverse complement strand
GGAAATAAATTTACGACTGAACCGACAAACGAAAATTTGAATCAAAAAAATCATTAATTTTAAAAACGGAAAGTGTCCAAATATTTTTAACTATAAAAGTTCGGATTGGTTTGAAGACTTACAATGCTGGCGGTGATTATATTTATACAGCATCTCAAATACTTAACCCCAATATAAGTTTACATGTTTTAAATAACAAAGAGCTTGCAAGTAGAATTTATATTTATCCCAACCCAACAAGTAACCAGTTCTTTATTGAAACAAATACCAATGATAAACTAAGTATGGATATGTTTGATGCAACCGGTAAACGTATTTTAAGTCAAATTATTTATGGCAAAACCACTATGGATGCCCGAAGTTTACCTGATGGGATTTACACTATTTCTATCATGGGTAATGACGGTGTAATTAATAAAAGACTTGTTATAGTGCGTTAAGCCATTCTTCTTTTTATCATACAGCTTGCAATAGTTAGAGGTTTGTATATTTGCAAACGAATTGAGTAAAGAAGATTGAATAACGTGAAAACCGAAGAAACTTATTGGACTATTTGTGAGGAATGCGAGGGTCGTGGCAAAAAAAGCCTGAGGCTTCGCAAAAAATCAAAACTCAACTATCAAAGGGCAATTGATGCATTTGAAAAAATAAAGGCAGAAGATACTACGGCTATTCGCCCAAAGGTTACCCAATATTTATGCGATAACTGTCGTGGCTCGGGCTTAGTTCCTGCCGCCAATACGCCCGTTGCAGATACTACAAATTACCCACATGTAGCTATAATTGGTGCTGGCATAGGCGGTGTAGCTTTGGCTGTAGCTTGTTTGCATCGTGGCATTCCGTTTAGATTATATGAGCGCGATAAAAGCTTTGATGCGCGAGCCCAAGGCTACGGACTAACCTTGCAACAAGCCAGTAACGCCATCAAAGGCCTAGGTATTTTATCGTTAAAGGATGGAATAAGTTCTACACGCCATGTAGTTCATACTACTGATGGAAAAGAAATTGTTGAATGGGGAAAGCGCACACACACTAATACCAAAGCAAACCCAAAACGTATTAATGTACATATACCAAGGCAGGCTTTGCGCTTAGCCTTGCTGCAACAACTGGGTAAGCAAAATGTAGTACAATGGGGTTATCGTTTAGTAAATTTAAAGCAGATGGAGGGTAAACCTATTGAGCTAAACTTTGAGGTAAATGGAACCATGAAAAGCATCACAGCCGATTTGGTGGTTGGTGCCGATGGCATACGCAGCGTGGTACGCAACTTGCTTATTAAGGAAGATGTTATGCCTTTGCGTTACCTGGGTTATATGGTTGTTTTAGGTATTTGTTCTTTAGAGGCGCTTAAGGGCATTGAAAGTTCTTTGTTAGATTCTGCTACGGTGTTTCAAACTGTTAATGGGTATGAGCGTATTTATGTAATGCCTTTTTCTAAAGATACTATAATGTGGCAGCTTAGTTTCCCTATGCCCGAAGATGAGGCTAAGGCCTTAAGTGCAAAAGGGGCAGAGGCACTTAAAGAAGAAGCCTGCCGTATAACACAATGGCACCATCCTATACCTCAAATGATGGCGGCAACTTTGCCCGCGCAAATATCGGGTTATCCGGTTTATGATAGGGAATTACTTAAGCCCGAATTGTTAGAGCAGGGTGGGGCAGCAACTCTTATTGGCGATGCGGCACACCCTATGAGTCCGTTTAAAGGGCAGGGTGCAAACCAGGCTTTATTAGATGCTTTGGCGCTGGCACGTGGCATTACAAAAGGATGCAGACCTTTATCTAATTGGAGAGAAGCCGGCATAAGAAAAAGTGTATTAACCGAGTTTGAAGAAGAAATGTTAGCACGTAGTGCCGGTAAGGTAAAAGATTCTGCCGAGGCTGTAAAACTACTACATTCTAAAGTGGTGTTGCGCGAGGGCGATGGTCCAAAAGGGCGAGGTTTAAAAACTTAACTTTTTTATATCTACTCAAAGGTATCAACTCCATTAGCTGCTTTTACACTCCAATGTGTACAATGCTAAAGCAAATAGGGCGCGCATCTTGTGTTTCTTAATTAATTTACTTAAAAATTTGATACACCAATAAGCTGGCACCGTAAGCCAATACACTCATATATATAAATTGTATGATGGGCCATTTGTACGAATTGGTTTCGCGTTTAACTACGGCGAGAGTGCTCATACACTGCATGGCAAAGGCATAGAACATTAGCAGACTAAGACAAACCGCAAAGTTGTAAACCAATTTACCTGTTGTTGGATTTTTTTCCTGCATCATTTTTTGGCGGATAGAGAGGTTATCTTCTTTATCTCCACTTTGATATAGAGTTGCCATAGTGCCTACAAATACCTCGCGTGCAGCAATGGAAGTGATAAGTGAAATGCCAATTTTCCAATCGAAGCCCAATGGTTTAATGGCGGGTTCTATAATTTTACCTAAATGCCCTGCATAAGAAGATTGCAACTTTTGAGTTTCCATAGCAATGGTTAGTTTTTGTTTGGTGCTATCGGATGTTGTTTTTCTAATGGCATCGGTATATTCCAAGTCTATTCTTTTAAACTCGCTACCTGGTCCGTATGAAGTTAAAAACCATAATATGATAGAGATAATCATAATTACTTTTCCGGCATCGAATAAAAAAACTTTTACTTTATCGAGCATGGTAAGCAATACTGTTTTTACTTGCGGAATGCGATACACAGGCAATTCCATCATAAAAAAACTACGTTCTTTTGTTTTTAAAACATATTTTAAAATGGCAGCTACACCAATGGCCACCACAATACCCATTAGGTAAAGGGCGGTTAGCAACAAGCCTTTTACATCAAAAAAGCCAAAGCGGTAGTTTGACGGAATCATGATGCCAATAAGCAACGTAAAAACAGGTAAACGTGCCGAACAACTCATTAAAGGCGTTATTAAAATAGTAACCAATCTTTCTTTTTTGTTAGAAATGGTGCGGGTACTCATTATGGCAGGCACTGCGCAGGCCATACCGCTAATTAAAGGAATAACAGAGCGACCATTTAAACCAACCTTACGCATTAGCTTATCCATTATAAAGCTTACGCGTGCCATGTAGCCGCTATCTTCCAGCAGGCTAATAAAACCAAACAACAAAGCAATTTGAGGTATAAACACTACAATGCCGCTTAAACCGGCCAGTATGCCATTGGTAAGTAAGCTGGTAAAAAAATTATCGGGTAAATATTGTCTGGTTTTTTGTGTGATAAAAGAAAAGCCCATTTCAATCCATTGCATGGGAAACTCGGCTAAATAAAAAATGCTTTGAAAGATTAAAAACAATACGCCAATAAAAATAATGAAACCCCAAAATGGGTGGGTAATAACGTTATCAAGGCTATCGGTGGTTTTTAAATCTTTGCGGGCAACGGTATAATTAACACAATCGAGTGTTATCTTTTTTATCTTCTCGAAACGAAAAAGCATGTCTCTGCTTTCAAAACCTGTAAAGAATTTTTCATTGAATTCTTTTAGCTTTTCGTCTTTTTCGAGATGATTTCTTTGATTTAACAGCGAAGCATAAATACTTGTTTGGTTAACCGAACGATGCACACTATCCGCATAATTTTTATTTACAATAGCCTGTATATTTATTAAACTTTGCTGCGGTTTAATGTCTTGTGCAAAGGTAAAAAGACTTTTCTTTACCTCTTCAATACCCTCACTATACCTTGCATTGCAACTAACAACGGGTACTTGCACTAATTCGGCTAATTTAGTTACATCTATTTCAATACCATTTTCTGTGGCGGCATCTATCATATTTAGCACCAATATACATGGCCTGCCTAAATCTATCAGTTGTGTGGCTAATACCAAGTGGCGCTTTAAATTTGAAGCATCAACTACAATTAAAATAATATCCGGATAATCTGTATTTGTTTCATCCATCAATACATCAAATGAAACTTGTTCGTCTAATGATTTTGGAAAAAGACTGTATGTGCCTGGTAAATCTATTAACCTAAAAGAATGTATTTGTTTAGTTTTTGGATGCAGAGCCTTACAAATACCTATTTTTTTATCTACCGTAACCCCCGGGTAATTACCTGTTTTTTGATGAAGACCCGTAAGGGCATTAAACAAAGTAGATTTGCCGCAGTTTGGATTACCAATTAGAGCAACCTTTACTTGTTGGGCTAAAGTAAATTTTTGCTGTAATGTTATAAATAAATTATCGTGAGACACCTTTACTTAGCTAATTTGAACAAGCTGTGCTTCTGATTTACGCAGACTAACCAAGGTGCCATTAACTTCAAACGCGTAGGGGCAACCAAGAGGTGCTACGTGTTGTAAAGTAATTTTTTCTCCCGGAATTAGTCCCATTTCCATTAGTTTAAGTGCAAGCAAATCGTCCGTAAAACAGGTAATTGTAGCTGTTTCTCCTTTAGTAAGTTGCGCTAATGTTTTGGATAGAACTTTCATCTTCTTACAAAGATACGGGCTATTGGATGAATTTTAATACCTCATTCGGGGTATATTATACTTCAAATTCTAACACATGTTCATTGGTTTGAAGTATAGAAATAAGCGTATGATGCTTTTTTTCAGGTCCTTTTACAATTAGGGTAAGCGTTATATTTTCGTCTATCTTATGGCGATAAACGCAATTACCCTTTAGCCCACTGTCTTTTAAAAACTGATTAATTTCATCTAAAGTAAGTTTTAAGCAAGGAACTGTAATTTTATATACTTTTTCTCTATTAAATTGATCTATAAAGCCTTGCAGCCAAATAAAGCCCAATAAAACAAGCATAACAATAAAAATAGAAGCAAAGGCAATTTCATATTCTCCAATGCCAATAGCCATACCAATGGCTGCCGAAACCCAAATAGTGGCTGCGGTGGTTATACCCTTTACGGTAGTACCTTCTTTAAAAATAGCCCCTGCGCCCAAAAAGCCAATACCAACCACCACGTTGCCTGCCACGTGAAAATCTTTTCCGCCGGTTAACAAACCCGATAAAATGGTAAACAAGGTGGCGCCAACGGTTACTAAAATAACCGTTCTAAAGCCCGCGTTTTTGTTATTGTACTCACGTTCTGCTCCAATTATAGAGCCTCCAATAAGCGATATAACAAGCTTTACAATATCTTCTTGAATTAAATCTGGGGTCATAATGATGTGAAGATAATAAATATTGAATTATAAATTTCTTTTAATAAACTCTAACATTTTGGTGTATAGATGCAGGCGAGAGTTACCGATATTTATGCTATGATTTTTGTTGGGATATGCCATAAAATCGTACTGAATATTATTATCTATCAAAGCTTTTTCCATTTCCATGCTATTTTGAAAATGCACATTGTCATCAGCCGTACCATGAATTAAAAGGTATTTTCCTTTTATATTTTTGGTAAAGTTTACAGGCGAGTTTTCGTCATATCCTTTAGGGTTTTCTTGTGGAGTACGTAAAAAACGTTCGGTATAAATATTATCATAATAACGCCAGTTGGTAACCGGTGCAACGGCTATGTTGGCTTTAAAATAATCAGCTCCTTTAGTAATTAATAAGGATGACAAGTATCCTCCAAAACTCCAGCCCATAAAACCAATGCGGTTTTTATCTACATACGTTTGATTGCCTAAATATTTAGCTACTTCAATTTGATCAATGGTTTCAAGCTTGCCAAGTTGCATATAAGTTGAGTGTTTAAAATCTCTGCCACGGTATTGTGTGCCTCGGTTATCAACGCAAACAACTATATAACCTTGCTGACAAAGCAATTGATGCCAAGGGTAATCATAAGCCTCATATTTATTACTGCACATGTTTTTGCCCGGCCCACCGTACGAATATTGAAATACCGGATATTTTTTTGAAGCATCAAAGTTGGTGGGTTTCATCATCCAACCGTTTAATTCAATTCCTTCTGAAGTTTTAAACGCGAAAAATTCTTTTTTAGTTAAATCGTATTGCGTAAGTTTTTCTTGTAAAGCTTTATTGTTTTCTAACACTTTTATTAGTTTGCCATCTGCACTATGTAACTCGTAAACAGTAGGTGTGTTTGCATTACTATAATTGCTTACATAGTATTTAAAGCTTTTGCTAAAATCGGCATCTGTTGTGCCTTTTAGCGGAGATAATTTAGTTTTCTTTTTCCCGTCTAAAGAAATCGAAAATAAATCTTTTTCATTAGGTGAGCTTTCGCTTGAAGTGTAGTATAAAATTTTAGTAGCATCGTCATAACCTTTAAAATCTATTATGCCCCAGTTTCCTTTTGTAATTTGATTGATTAATTTGCCTGTAAAATCATAATTATATAAATGGTTAAAGCCATCTTTTTCGCTGCTCCAAATAAAACCTTTATTTTTATCTAAGAAGGTTAAATCATCTGAAATATCAATATACGTAGCACTTTCTTCGGACAGAATAACTTTGGTAGAACCTGTGGATGCATCTGCAAATAGTAATTCCAGTTTGTTTTGTAAGCGATTTAAACGCTGAATAGATAATATGTTTGCGTCTGTAGTCCAAGTAATGCGAGGAATGTAAATGTTAGTCTCTGCACCTATATCTACCTTAATAGTTTTTTGAGTAGCTAAATCGTAAACAAAAACACTTACAATAGAATTATCTTCGCCTGCTTTTGGGTATTTAAATTTATATTGCTCGGGGTACAAACCTTTATAGATAGGCATTTCAAACTCTTTTACATTTGTTTCATCAAAACGAATAAAGGCAATTTTTGTTCCGTTGGCATTCCAAAAAAAGGCTTCCGCTTTGCTAAATTCTTCTTCATACACCCAATCTGCCCAACCATTTTTAATTTTATTTTTTTCGCCATCGGTAGTAATTTGTGTTTCGGTGTTGTTGTCTAAATCTTTTATAAAAAGATTGTTTTCTCTTACAAAAGCTACTTTATTTCCAATAGGAGCAATGGTGGCAAACATTTGCTTTCCCTTATCTGACAAGGCTTTTAGCTTATGGGTTTTAAAATCGAATACATAATTAGTGGCAGTACCCGAGTGACGATAAATCGCTTCAAAATCATTTTTTAATACCAGTTTTGTTTCGTCATCACTAAAATAATAATCTTCTATTTTTATAGTAGTTGATTTTCCTTCGGGCATTAACTCGCTTGTTTTAACCAGCACTTCAAGTTTTTTTCCCGTACTTAATTCATACTTAGCTAAATCATTATTTTCATCCAATTGTGTGTAATGTACTCCATCATTCATGCTGTTAAAGCCTGAAAATACAACCGGCTTAAATACTTTATCTTTCCAGATTTCTTCTAAGGT
>CAIXZI010000257.1 GCA_903923915.1 uncultured Bacteroidota bacterium | reverse complement strand
TAGCTTTGTAGATTCTGCGTATGAATTGTTTTTATATGAGTTTAAGATTCAAATTGCAAAAGGAAACATACCTAACACCGATTATTTTGTAAAGCACCGCAATCCGCAATTGGCGCAAACCACTATACACCTTATTAGCAGCAACGATCAGCTGAGTGATAAATGGAAAACAAAACATAACGTTTCTGTAGCGCATGAAACCGACAATTTAAAAAAATCGGTTAACCACGATTTGTTTATTTATAAAGAAAAACGCTTACAAAAACTATTGCGTGACGAAAAAGAAAAACTACGCACAGCTTCATCTGACGAAGAGATACAAGAAATTTTAATTAATGTGCAAAAGTTAGATGTGCTTAAATCAAGGGTTAATAAGCTTTTAGGTAGGACTATTATTTAGTTTTTAATTATAAATGCCCATTCTCCTAAAATGCAATTATTTCATCAAAGAATAAATCTGGCTCGGAGGAAATAGTAGATCTAAAGCATTAGGCTTTATTTTAAAAATAGGTCCTTTCTCAACAACGCTTCCATTCGATTTCCTTTTTATTAAATGATCAAGCGTAATAATTCCTTGCTCTAATAAAATGTCAAATTGGGAGACAATTGGTTTCTTTGTATGCTCAACTTTCTTGAACTGAAAATGCTCTTTTCCTTCAATGGAAATTGAATCAGCCGCAATCCAAAATGTTTCATTGTGCTTTTCGAGTAGACGGTTATGTAGTGTTTCTAATCCCCAAACAACAAAGTCTCCAATCGCAGACTTATCTGAATTTTCAATCAATTGATTTATTTCAGTATTCATTTTTAGTCTCAGGCCTTGCGAATTTCGTACAAGACTTGAGACAGTACAATACAATTTAAAATCATCTCCTCGATTATATCCAAAAGCATTTAATATTTCAGCAGAACTTTTGAATTTACTTGCTTTCCAATCGGGAACTTGAGCAAATAAATTTTTTCTATTTCCTCTTTTATCACGATAGGACTTTAATTCTATCCCTTTATAATCGGGCTTCTTTGACGAATTTATATCAATTCCTAAAAGTGTTTCGAGGGTACGACCTATTGCCGTATCGGCCTTTAGCATTGCAGGAACTGGACCTTTGCTCGCAATTTTACTAAGTAGCTTTAATAATTCATTTGCAACTTCGTTAGATTCTTTTCTAATTGATGTTACTAATTCTTGTAACGGATTTAGAATTTTCTGATTCAGCAAAACTTCAATATCCAGTCTCGTAATATTTAGCACATATAATTCGCCATCAAATTCAGTAATTCCTAAAATGTCATTGGGTTCAGAGTAATTTCCTAAGCCTTTAAACCAAATTCGAGGATCACCCTTCTTTGTTACAGGTCGATATAAAGAAGCTACCGAAGGAATTATTTTTGCTCCTTCCACCAAATATGAATCCACTAAAACTTTTTTATCTGGCCCTTGTTTCTGTGCTTCGAAATTATGAATTGACTTGGATTTTAAATAAGTACGTACCGAGCCGGTTGCATCCATAATGGATTTTCCTAAACCAGTTTTTGTTGGTTCGATTAAAGTAAGCTCAACAGAATTTTCAGTCAGCAGTTTTATTTTTTCCAGTTCATTCTTTTTAAGTTGCCTCATTGCTATTTTATGTTCTTTAAAATTTCTAAAGCAACAGCACGAGCCATAAGTGGTGGTACAGCATTTCCAACTAAAGTAAATTGTGGCACTTCAAATTTTCTTTTATTTCCTCCTGTAGAACGCTTTCCTTGAAAAACAAAAGAATCATCGAACGATTGCAAACGAGCCATTTCACGTACAGTCAAAGCACGAGGGCTTGAAAAATGAATATAATCATCAGGTATTGTCATCACAGTTGGGCTTTGCGAATCTGGTTTTAAAACATTATAGTTTCTTTTTTCCGAATCTAATCCAATTTTCTTTAACTCTTTCTTAGCCAAATCATAATCACCTGTACTTAAAATAACACTAAGTCTTTTTACAACATCTTCATTTTGTTTGCTTGTTTTGTGATTGTGCAATGGGGCTACAATATGGGTTAAAGTATTTTCAAGCTCCTCGATATTTTTAACATAAAACGGATTTTTTGCATTAACAAACCTTCCATTTAATCTACCTTTCTTTGACCATTCAGCATATGTCAATCCTTTTTTGTCATCAGGCTTTCCATCAATTTCTCTTTTCTTTATAAGCGACTTCATTTTTTCTGTAGTGCCGTTATACTTTGCTTTCAAATCAATTTTTTCGTATCCATATTTTTCATCATCATTTCCAACAAAATCCAAATCATAAAGCGCTTCAAAAACGGTCACCTTTTCCTTATGCGTAACAGTTGGGGGAACATCTTTAATTAATTTTTGATCTTTACGGCAGCCAATAAATAAAACTCTTTCACGATTTTGAGGAACTCCATAATTTGATGCTAATGCAACAAAAGGCTGGTCAATCTTGTACAATCTAATGTGGGACAAAATTTCTTCAAATTCTTTTTCTCCTTTTAACGCTTTAACAAACGGCAAAAGACCTTGAATACATTCCTCAAACGAATTATTATAAATTTCTAAAGCCGAAATTATTTCAACTATTTCATTTTGAAATATTTTTGCAGGCTTCAAATTATTAAATGCTTCATGAATCTGCTCAATAATTGAATCCGATTCTATAGAAGTCAAAAAAGAATCGAATTTTTCAGCAAAAAAATCATTATCTAAATCACTATGAGCCTTTTCCAAAATTACTTTCTTTCTAACATACGCTAATTCTTTGCTTCGCTTTAGTAAGTTGAAACCGTGACGAATTGTATTAATATTAATATCCGTTTTACTTGTTTTGTAATCAGCAATTTTGGGAGTTAATAATCGAAATTTGTTTTCAATAATCTGGATATAACTTTCTCGTAATTTCTCCAATTCCTTTTCGTTTGCAGATTCAAATTGCATTCGCAAATTGTAGCAATCTAATGTAAATG
>CAIXZI010000256.1 GCA_903923915.1 uncultured Bacteroidota bacterium | reverse complement strand
CTTGGTAAAGTAAAAAATAATCGTGAATACGATGCAATTACTAAAGAGGTTGAGTTTCAAAATTTAGAAATTCAATTGTGCGAAAAACGCGTGAAAGAATTTAAAGCATTAATTGCTCAAAAAGAAGATTTTTTAGTTAGCGCTGAAAAAGATTTAAAAGATAAAAAGAAAGATCTTAAAGCAAAGAAAGCTGAACTTGAAGAAATTATTTCTGAAACCGAAAAAGAAGAAACTGATTTGATTAAAAAATCAGAAAAAAAATCAAAAGAAATTGAAGCCCGTTTGCTTAACGCATATACACGTGTACGTGGCAATATGATTAACGGTTTAGCCGTTGTGCCTGTAGAGCGTGATGCTTGCGGCGGTTGCTTTAGCAAAATACCACCTCAGCGTCAGTTAGATATTAAAACGCACAAAAAAGTTATTGTGTGCGAACATTGCGGACGAATTTTGGTTGACCCGGATTTAGTTTTGGATGAACAACCAGCCTAAACATAAAAGTCCCGCTAAAAACGGGACTTTTTAATTTACAACACATTTACAAATGTCGTCTTTCGATTGGTATAACTGGGTATTACTGCCCATACTTATTTTTGTATCGCGCCTTGGCGATGTAAGCCTTGGCACGCTGCGGCATTTATTTTTGTCTAAGGGCTTAAAAAAAGTAGTGCCGCTTATTGGTTTTGTAGAAGTTATGATTTGGCTGATAGCTATTCGTCAGGTATTTAATAACCTTAACAACATTGCTTGTTTTATGGCATGGGCTGGCGGCTTTTCTTTTGGTACGTATGTTGGTATGCTTATTGAAGAAAAGATTGCTTACGGCATGCAGGTAATTCGCATCATTAGCAATGCAGATAATCACAACCTTACCGAAGAATTTAAAAAAATACATCAGGGCTATACCATTGTTGACGGAGAAGGCGCACAGGGTTCGGTTAAATTAATTTATGTTATTGTAAAACGTAAAACTAAGTCGGAAGTCATCAAATTAATTCACACACATTTACCAGATTCTTTTTATAGTGTAGAAGACGTAAAAAATTCAAGCATGGGTATGTTTTCTGAACCACGCAGAAAGTCATTAAAAAATATGTTATTTTTAAAGAATAAATAACCTTATGCCTCGCGTTTTATTCTTAGCTCCGCACCGTTTAAATCGTTCACCCAGTCAGCGCTACAGGTTTGAACAGTATATTTCTTTTTTAGAACAGAATAATTTTCAGTGTACACTTTCTTATCTTATTTCAGAAAAAGACGACAAAGCTTTTTATACGGAAGGAAATACCTTTTGGAAATTTTGGATACTTATTAAGGCCATCCTTCATCGTATTAAAGACACCTTTAGATATAACAAATACGATATTGTTTTTGTGCAACGCGAAGCGATAATGGTTGGCTCTTCTTTTTTTGAAAAAAGAATTAAAAGAAGTCGTGCAAAATATATTTTTGATTTTGATGATTCTATTTGGTTGATGGATACATCGGATGGAAATAAAAAATACGAGTGGTTAAAAAATCCGGAGAAAACGGTACGCAACATTCGTTATGCCGATATGGTGTTTGCCGGAAATGGGTATCTGGCAAGCTATGCAAGAAGGTGTAATGATAGAATAAAAATAATTCCCACAACTATTGATACTGATTTTCATAAACCACTTCCTAAACAAAATGATAAAATTGTTATTGGTTGGATTGGCAGTCATACAACCATAAAACATTTTGAGTACGCTTTAGAATTTCTAACCATCGTAAAAAACAAATACCCGCAAGTAGAAATACGTGTTGTTGGCGATGCAGATTATGTAAATGAAAAACTAAACATAAAAGGTTTTGCGTGGAGTTCTGCCACAGAGGTTGAAATGATAAATTCATTTTCCATCGGCATAATGCCTTTACCAAATGATGAATGGGCAAAAGGAAAGTGTGGCCTGAAAGGCCTATCCTACATGGCTTGCGAGGTGCCTACTATTATGTCGCCAGTGGGAGTAAATACCGAAATAATTGAGCACGGTAAAAACGGTTTTCTTGCATCAACAACCGATGAGTGGATTTCGTGTTTATCTTTGTTAATCGAAGACGCCACTTTACGAGAAAAAATTGGCACAGCAGGGCGACAAACTGTTTTAGAAAAATACGCTGTACTTTCGCAGCAACAAAATTATTTGAACGCGTTTAAAGAAGTTTTAGAAAAAAAATGAAATGCCAATTCCATTTGACAAAAAATAAATTCAAAAAATTCAAATGAAAACAAATTTTATAGAAGAATTACGCTGGCGCGGTCTATTGCATGATGCTATGCCTGGCATAGAAGAGCAATTACAAAAAGAAATTACCTCGGCCTATATTGGTTTTGACCCAACAGCCGATTCCTTACACATCGGTAGCCTGTCACAAATAATGACTTTGTTGCGTTTTCAAAAAGCGGGACATAAGCCATTAGCTCTTGTGGGTGGCGCAACAGGTATGGTGGGCGATCCGTCTGGTAAATCTGCGGAAAGAAATTTATTAGATGAAAAAACACTTACACATAACATTGCGGGCATACAAAAACAATTAGAAAAATTTTTAGATTTTGATTGCGGAGCCAACAGTGCAGAGATTGTAAATAATTACGATTGGTTTAAAAATTATTCGTTCTTAGATTTTATACGTGATGCAGGTAAGCATATTACCGTAAACTACATGATGGCCAAAGATTCTGTAAAGAAACGTTTGGAAGCAGAAGGCAGCGGCATGTCGTTTACCGAGTTTAGTTACCAGCTTATACAAGGTTTTGATTTTTATCATTTATACAAAGAGAAAAATTGTTTATTACAAATGGGTGGCTCTGACCAGTGGGGAAACATTACTACGGGCACAGAATTTATAAGGCGTAAAGCAAGCGGACAAGCATTTGCATTAACCACTAAATTAATTACCAAAGCAGATGGCGGCAAGTTTGGCAAAACAGAAACCGGAAATATTTGGTTAGACCCAAGTAAAACATCGCCATACAAATTTTACCAGTTTTGGTTAAACGTAAGTGATAGCGATGCAAAAAGTTACATGCGATTTTTTACTTTGCTTGATAAACAAACCATTGAAGATTTAGAGGCTGCACACGATAAAGCACCACACGAGCGCATTTTACAAAAAGCTTTAGCACAAGATATAACTACGCGTGTACACTCTGAAGATGATTATAAAGCTGCCGTAGAGGCTAGTAATATTTTATTTAAAGGAACAGTTGATGATTTAGCTAAGCTAAATGAAAAAATGTTTTTAGAAATATTTGAAGGCGTTCCGCAATTTGAAGTTGAAAAACATTTAATAGAAGGCGGACTTGATTTAGTGGCATTGCTTACTGAATATACTACCATTTTTCAAAGTAAAGGAGAGGCAAGAAAAATGTTGCAAGCCGGTGGTGTTTCTATGAATAAAGAAAAAGTTTTATTAGCGGAAACCTTGATTGACAAAAACATTTTAATAAACGATAAGTATATTTTAATTCAAAAAGGCAAAAAGAATTACTTTTTGATTAATGTTTTGTAACCACAGCTTGTAGGAGATTTTTTTGGAAAGAAAGATTTTTCTGAAAAAAATAAAAAAGCCATAGTTCGTAGAATTTATGGCTTTTAAATTAAGTTACTTTCCGCCAAACTTAACAGATAAGCCTGCCTTTATTATAGATATATCGTAACCAAGTTCAGAGTAAACACCAATGTTTGGGGTAAAGAAATACCTGGCAGCCACCAACAAACTTGGACGTACACCTATACTGTTATTATTATAATTTCCATTTGAATAAATAACTCCAGAGCCGTTATTTCCTGTTTGAATATAATTGTCGGCATAACTGTATATATTTATTTGAACGATAGGATATACATCAAATTTGCCCTTATTTAAAAAATCAAAATGGTAAGTAGCCCTTGGGGAAAACGCCAAGGTGGTCCACTGTTCTTTTGCCACATATCCATAAGCATTCGCATAATTATAATGAGTGCCTTGGTATCCAAATTCTAATCCAGCACCAATAATGCCTATTCCTACATGCTTAATACCGTATTCATAACTGGCTGTAAAAGCGGGCGCAAAAATAGCACTACCATACACATTACTGTAGCTGATGGTGTTACCAACCCCTATACCAATATTTATGGCACTTGTACCCTCATTAAAACAACGCTCTTCTTGTGCGTTTATATTTGTGATGCCTAAAACTGTGGTAGCAACAAGCAATAACAATTTTCTTTTCATAATTTGTGGTTTTTTGTGCGCAAAGATAATTAGTTTAATTGTTTTAAAAGAGGCTTTAATCATCTGTTAAAAACATTTTGATAAGCCTTTGGATTTGTGATGGGAGTTGCAGCAAAAATCTTTTTATTGAAGCGTGCCGCATCTAGCGAAATTGGAAATTAATTTGTTAAATTAATCATGCCGCTGAAATTGTTTCCATATTTATGGGCTATTATTTTAAATTCCAACATCACGCCGAAACAAGTCCTGCATAATGTCGGAATTTCAATACTAATCTCCCCCTCTAAAATGTTATTAGAGTTTACTTTACAGCTATAGGTAAATATTTTGGCGCTTTTATGGTGTAGGCAAAGTTGATATGCTTGGTGTCTTTTGCTTTTATGATTTGTCGCCAAGTAAGTATGCCGGTTGATTCTTCGTAAATAGCGTTGGCAATATTATCTCTCGTGATAACTACATCTTTTCCGTGCGTGA
Source organism: uncultured Bacteroidota bacterium (assembly GCA_903923915.1). Taxonomy (GTDB): domain Bacteria; phylum Bacteroidota; class Bacteroidia; order B-17B0; family Aurantibacillaceae; genus PALSA-968. The sequence continues at coordinate 6,730 of CAIXZI010000256.1, read as the reverse complement.
TGGGCATTTGGTCTTTAACCTCAATTTCTATGCTTTTTGTGTTGCCGTTTTTCATAGTTATTTCATAAGCGAAAGAATAAACTTTATCGTCGTTCAATAATTTTTCTTTGCTTTTATCTTTTTGTTTGGTGCGTTTTACAACCACGTTATCATCTTTTCCTAAAGTTAAATCAAGGGTATCGTTTGTAGTTGCAGGATTAATGTATGTTTGCCCAACATAAGTGCCTGCGTAAAATACACTTGCTTTGCCGGGCAGTAAATTCAGGTCTTCCCAGCCGGTAACACGCGCAAGCAAATATGCAGTAACATCTATTTTAGGAACAGTTTTGTATATATATTTTGTGTCTAAATCTTTTTGCAAAACAGCAACGGTATGTTTTTTATTATCTGATGCGATACTGTATGGCAATTTAATTTCGAAAGTTGCTTGCACTTGCTGGTCGTTAGTAGCAACATACTCGTAGGCTTGTTTGGCATCCGCTTCTTGTTCTAAATTTTTCTCTTCATCCTGTTCAGCATAACCACCTGTTGCACTTTTACTCATAACCATATTTTGTGCGGCAGCCATAGGCATGCTTTCTTTTTTAGATTTATCATACATATAAACGGGCCTTATAACATCTAAATACCAGCTATAAAGTTCGGGTGCACTAAGGTTGCATTGTGGTGTACCTGTAGAGAGAATTAATTTTACATTCGTCCAATCTACTTTGGTGTGCTGGTATACAATGCCTTTATAAGTTAGTTTTACTTGAGATTCTACTCCTTCGGTTCGCAGGTCGTACATAGGCTCCCAGCCCGCTGTGTTTACAAAATAATTTACATTTATGTTTGCCATTGTTGCCACATCCGAAATGATGCTGATAGTAATTTGATGGTTTGTTTTATAAATATCGGCAACATCTTGTTCGCCTAAATCGGCATTAACACCATTTAATCGGTTTTGTAAATTTTGTTTTATGGTATAAAGTTGTTCGCCTTCTTTTTTAAGAATATGCAAATCGTTATAAATAGAGGTTAGTTTTTCTTGCAGATAATTTAATCCATCTTTTAAATATGACATAGAGTCTTTCTTTGCTTCGCCTTTGTACAAGCGGTAATTAAGCAACACGGTTTTTTCGGTATTCAAAATTTCTTTGCGGTAATTTATTTCTTCGGTTTTATAATCTACCAAAGCCAACGAATCTTTTATTTGTTTAATTAGTTTCACATATTTTAAATCAGCACTGTTTTTAAACTTATCCAAATCAGGCATTTTATCGTTGTACTCACTTTCGGTAATAATAAAATTGCCGTTGCCGCCAACTTGTATGCTGTTCGCACTAACACCCTCTTCAAGCCATTCAAATACTAATTTGTTTTCGCCGGCAACCAAATTTGTTTGTGTTTGCCTAAAAATTTGCGCGCCGTTTTTATAGACAATTACTTTTTCGGGTTTTGTTTTGATGGTTTTTTCGGTTTCGTTTGCATGGGTGTTTAAAAACATACCAAGCGTAGCGGCTATAATTAGTGGGGTTTTCATGGTTTTTTTATTTAATTGTTTCTATTGAGATGCACGGATAAAGTAAATTCCATAAATAATTTTTACTTTTAATGAAATATTTTGGAAACCAAGGCTCATAAAGATTTAACCGACACCGAATTGCTTGATAAATATAGGCAAAGCGGCGATAAGGTTTTTGTGGGTGTTTTATACAAACGATACTCGCACCTGGTGTTTGGTTTGTGTATGAAATATTATAAAGACCAAGACCAGGCTTATGATACAAGCGTTAATATTTTTACCAAATTATTCGACGACCTTAAAAAACACAAAGTAGAATACTTTAAAAGCTGGCTTTTTACCTATAGCAAGAATTTTTGTCTGATGCAGCTTCGTTCGGCGCAAAGCAATTTAAAGCGCGCCATCGAATATGAAAAAGATTTCAAGGTCTTTATGGAAAACACCGAAGAAACGCATCTTCAATCTAATAAACGCGAACAGGAATATGCTTTGCTTGAAAAAGCGTTGGCAGATTTAGATGAAGGTCAGCGTATTTGCATAGAGCTTTTTTATTTAAAAGATAAAAGTTATACGCAAATAGTTGAGCTGACAAATTATGATTTAAATAAAGTGAAGAGTTACATACAAAACGGAAAAAGAAATTTAAAATTACGGTTGGAAGAAAACCATGCAAAAGCATAACATATACAGTAAAGAAGAACTCCTTAAACTAATTAAGGAAGAAAAAAACGCGCCCGCTGATATGGATGAGTTTGACTTAGAAGCTTTGGAAGGATTGAAATTGCTTGAAAAACCTGATTTATTAAATAAATTAAACAAAGAGGTTGACGAAGTTGTAATTCGAGAGAAGAAAAAAGAAACACAAAGAAAAACAGTTTATTATTTCGGTGCAGCGGCATCTTTATTGTTAATAGTTAGTTTGATTTTTCTTTTTAAAAATGAAGTAGTTGTAAAAAATGAAAAGGTCGTTGCAGAAGCAGAAAAACCAAAAGAAGAAAATATGCAGCTGGATTTAAAATCTCCGGCACAAGCAGAACCGGCCGCTACTTATGAAGCTAAAGAACCCGAACAACAAAATAAACCTCAAAAAGGAACTGTTGTTTTGGAAGAAAGCAAAACCAAACAAAAGGTTGAACAAGAAATAAATTTAGAACAAGCAACAGCCACAAGTACAAAAAAAGAAGATGCTGTTTTTGCAAAAGCTGCTGATGAAGATAGAAAGGAACAAGAGGTTGCTGCAAATCAAAACATTGTCTCTAATTCAGGCACAACCGCTGCTTATACGCAAATTCAAGAGCAAGATGAAAGTAAGGTGTTACAACAAGACAAGGCTAAAAAAATAACTGCGGCAAGTCAACCCGCTATGGCTTTTGAAAGCAGAGATAAAAATAGCGATGTAATGCAAGCTCCATCTTCACCTAAAGTCGATAGTAAAAAAGCGGAAGAAAAAGCGCAACCCGATATGTTTTATGCAAACAGTTTGGCAAAAAGTACCGTTGCAAAAACTTATAACGAAGCCTCTTTTATTAATGGTGACAGCGCTTTTGTGGCTTATGTAAAACAAAATTTAAAAATTTCTTCGCCAAGTAATTCAGGAATAATTGTAGTTGAATTTTTGGTTAGTAAAAATGGAACAGCAGAAAACATCAAAGTCTTAAAACCTTTATCAAATTGTGATGTTTGTTCTAAAGATGCAATTGATCTAATCAAATCAATAAAAAAGTGGCAGCCCGCTACAGAGAACGGAAAAGCCGTTTCTGCAACAAAAAAAATAAGCATACAATACAATTAACAAAGCCTTGTAGATAAACACTTTTAGTTGGCTTCAAACAAGCCCATGTACAGGCTATTTTTGAGTATGCGCTATTTGCGAGTACAATTTTTTTGCTTTATTCTACTTGTGTTTGCGGCTTCTTGTAGGTCGAAGAAGCCTGTTGTAGTAACCGCTCCTGTAAAACAAAAAACCGAAACTACTGAAAAGCCTGCTACCAAAGCAACTACAGCTACAGGTAAAAAGGAAAACACTTCAGAAGAAATGGAATTAAAAAAACCTGCCGAAGAAATAAAAGCAGAAACAAATAATATTTCAGATAAAACATTGGCAAATTTTATACGAGACTGGTATGGTGTAACGTATCGATATGGTGGTTCGGATAAACACGGCATTGATTGTTCTCACTTTGCCGCTAGGTTATATGCGGATGTTTATAAAAAAACTATTTCGGGCGCAGCAAATACTATTGAGCCATTAACAACGCTTGTAAAAACCGAAGATATGCAGGTGGGAGATTTGGTTTTTTTTAAGATACAACAAAACAAAGTTTCGCATGTTGGGGTATATATTGGCAACAATAAATTTGCGCACGCATCTACCAAACTTGGCGTTATTATTAGCGATTTAAATGAAGCCTATTATAAAAAATATTTTTACAAAGCCGGAAAAATAAAATGATACAACAACTCATAAATCCAACCATCCACATTTCGCAACGATTAAGAATTGTGAAAACCATTTTAGCATTATCACTTTTTGCAAGTGTTTGTTTTACTTTTAACTGGTGGCTTCCTGCCGGGTTTTATCCAAAAATTGCTTTATACGAGCTTTCTTTAAATGAAATTGCCGACTACGTTTTGCTTGGGGTTTTATTAATTTCTTTGGTTGGTATTTTCTTGTATCGCTCGCCAAAGTTATTTGTTGTTACCGCCACTTTATGTTTATTGTTTGCTGTTTTTACAGATACCGCAAAAGGACAATATTGGTTGTTTTTTTACTTAGCGGTATTACTTCTTTTGTGCGGACACAACTGGCGAATTGATAACCAACGTAGGTATAGCGCGGTGTTTACAGCTATTAAATTTTTGGTTTGCATTATGTATGTTTTATCGGCTATAGAGTTTTTAAAAACAAGTATAGATGGAAATGTGTGGCTGCAATTCATTGCGCCATTAGAAAGAGTTTGTACGCCCGAACAACACAAATATATTTTAGGTATTAGATACATTGTTCCATTAATAGAAGTATTTGTGGTGTTGGGTTTATTTGTGCATCGTTTAAAAATGGCAGCCATTGTTATTGGAATTTCTTTACACCTGTTTTCGTTTTGTTTATTGTTGGCAGAAACGCCCTATGCAAATGGGGTGATTTTAATATGGAATGTTTGTATGATGTTTTTACTTTATTTTTTATTTGCCGGAAAAACAAACGAGCAAAAAATTTATGCTTTTTCATTTAACCTATATGACACGCTTATATTGCTGGCAGCTGTTTTTGGTGGATTGGTAAAACAAGATTTCTTCCCCGAAAACAAAATAGATTTGATGCAAAGCAACACCACACAACAATTTATTTATATAAAACAAAGCGAAAAGAACAGATTGCCTTTATATGTGCAATATTTTACGGCAAATAATTTAGATACTGATTATGCCCGATTATCTGTTACAAACTGGTGCGCCAATGAAACAAAAACCCAACCCGTTTTAAGTAAGAAACAATTATTAAAAGTGTGTAACTCGTTAAAAAATTATTGCGACACAAATATTGATATTGTTCTTTCTGTTGAAGAAAAAAGAAACAACAAAATAGCCGTTAAGTAAAATGAAAAAAACTGTTTTATACTTTACATGCACATTGCTTTTGGCAAGTATCTTATTATCATGTAAGGCGCGTAGGCCAAAGGATTGCAAGGGTAGAAGAAAAACAGTAAAAACCCAAATGGGTGGATGGTTATAAATTTAAAATCTAAAAAATGACAAATAACGATATATTAAAAAAATTACGCGTAGCCCTTAAATTAAGAGATGATGATGTAATAAGCATCCTTAGGTTGGTTGATTTTAATATGACAAAAAGCGAGTTAAACGCCTTGTATCAAAAAGAAGATCACCCAAATTATAAAGAGTGCGGCGACCAAGTGTTGCGCAATTTTTTAAATGGGCTAATTATTCATATGCGTGGACCGAGCAATAAACCTTTAGAAGAGGTGGGGTAAGGGTAATTGATGGTTTATCCAGCAGCTTGTTTAAACATGAAAGGATCCTAGGTATAGTTAGTGTTGTATTTGCGTTAGGGATTGCAGTGTAAAGCCTTTTTGTAATCAAAAAGCTTGCAACGAAAAACCCGACGGTTGTAACCAACCGGAACGCCCAAATCCAGTCACGGAGTTGAATGCATTGGCTGTTTGTATAAATCCGTACATTTACCTTTTCTATGTATGCAAAAAAAATTTGATTTTTTAGTGATAGGTTCTGGTATTGCCGGCCTGAGTTATGCGCTTAAAGTAGCAGCGCAAGGCAAGGTATTAATTATTACCAAAGCCAATGAAGATGAAACCAATACCAAGTATGCCCAGGGCGGCATTGCAGCTGTTTGGGATGATCATGATAATTTTGAAAAACACATAGAAGACACCTTTAATGCAGGCGCAAATTTGTGTGATGAAGAGGCTGTGCGTACCGTTGTTACCCAAGCTCCTGCCCGTATTAAAGAGCTGATGGAGCTAGGCACTTCCTTTGATAAAACATCGACAGGAAATTTTGATTTAGCGAAAGAAGGTGGGCATAGCGAACATCGTATTTTGCATTATAAAGATGCAACAGGTAAAGAAATAGAACGGGCTCTGCTTAAAAAAATACATGAGCATAAAAACATAACCATTGTAAATCACTATTTCGCTATTGATATTATTACGCAACATCACTTGGGCGAATTGGTTACTTCTAAAACAAAAGGCATTACTTGTTATGGCGTTTACGTGTTGAATATTCATACACAAAAAGTAGAAACCATTTTAGCGAAAGTTACCTGCATGGCTACAGGAGGTGTTGGGCAAGTATATGCAACAACTACCAACCCATTAATTGCTACCGGAGATGGCATTGCTATGGTGTATCGTGCTAAAGGACATGTGCAGGATATGGAGTTTGTACAGTTTCATCCAACATCTTTATTCAATCCAAGGGAGCAACCCAGTTTTTTAATTTCGGAAGCGGTGCGTGGCTTTGGGGCCGTTTTACGAACTGCCGATGGAAAAGAATTTATGCAAAAGTATGATGAACGTGCTTCTCTTGCGCCGCGTGATATCGTTGCGCGTGCCATTGATACCGAAATGAAAATTAGTGGTAATGAGCATGTATATTTAGATTGCAGACACTTAGATAGAAAAGGATTTATAGAGCATGAGGGGCAAAGTTCCAGCATCGTGTTCGCGCACCTCGCCGATTTCG
>CAIXZI010000255.1 GCA_903923915.1 uncultured Bacteroidota bacterium | reverse complement strand
TTCTTTATCAGCTGCTTTCTTTTCTTTTTCTACAGCTTTATCTTTGTCATCTGCCTTATCTTTAGCAGCATTTTCTTTTTTCTTAAAATAGCCTCGCAATAAAAAATTATGGCTGGCGGCATTCATGTTTTGTTTAAAGCCGCCCGCACCCTGTTTAATATTTACCATGGCTTCGTTTACATTGCCCGCCATAGCGCTATCCATTAATAATTTACCAATAGTGCCCTTGCCGGCGCGTATGCTATTCATTACAACAGCTAAATCGCCGGTTATGTTAGCGGCATTATCGGCTGTTACTTTTATTTTGGTTAAAATTTCATCTACACTAAGGGTTTTAGCGGTTGCAATAATATCGTTGTTGTTTACTGTTTTTTGTCCGGCTATGGTAGGCCCTGATAAAATGGTTACAATTTGGTTGCCCATCAATCCATCAGACCCAATGATTGCTTTGGCGTTTTTTTTCATAAATTTTTTGGTTTCGTCTCTTATTACCATATCTACTTTTACGGTTGTATCTGTTACCTGCTGTATGTTTTCTACCACCCCCACATTTATGCCGGCAAAGCGTACGTTGTTGCCAACTTCAAGTCCGTTTATATCTTTAAAAATGCCGCTTACAGTAAAGGTGTTATTAAATAGTTGTTGCCTTTGTCCTATAAAATAAATGCCTGCAATAAGCAAAACCATACTTGCTGTTACAAAAATGCCTAACTTAACTTTATTATTTGTTGATGTTTTCATACGATGTGTTTTATATTATTTAAAAAATGAGCTTACCCATTTGTCTGTTGATGCTGATAATTCGTTAAAAGTTCCTTGGGCAATGCACTGGCCCTCTTTTATAACCACCATGCGGTTTGCGGTAATGCGCGCGCACTCTACATCGTGCGTAATAATAATAGAGGCTGCATTATATTTTTTTTGCACATCTAAAATAAGCTGACTAATTTCTTTGGATGTAATTGGGTCTAAGCCCGTAGTGGGTTCGTCATACAATATAATTTCGGGTTTTAGTATTAAAGTGCGGGCAAGCCCTACGCGTTTTCTCATTCCTCCCGAAAGTTCGGAAGGCATTTTATCCATGGCATCTTCCAAACCTACACTTGTTAGCGTTTCTAAAACCAGCGCATCAATTTCGGCTTGCGGTTTTTTCTTTAAATCACGTAACGGAAATTCGAGGTTTTCTCGCACTGTCATAGAATCATATAAAGCGGCGCTTTGAAATAAAAATCCGATTTTTTTTCGCAATACATTTAGTTCTTCTGTGGGCAGTTTAGCAATTTCGTTACCCAGTATAACTACTTTACCTTCATCGGGTTCAAGTAAACCAACCAAACATTTTATTAGTACCGATTTACCGCTACCCGATTTGCCAAACACAACCATATTCTCTCCTCGTTCAATTTTTAAATTGATATCGTTAAGCACATGGTTATTGCCAAACGATTTTTTTAAATGTTCTATTTCTACAACTGTCTCCATTTTTTATATTAACTAAATAAGCTGGTTACTTGCACCGCAATCATATCAATTACAAATACCATTAATGATGCATACACAACTGCCGCATTAGCTGCTTTGCCAACGCCTTCAGTTCCTTTATCGGCATTATATCCCTTATAACAACCAATTAAGCCAATGGCTAAACCAAAAAATACGGTTTTAATAAGTGCCGGAAAAACATCAGAAAAAGAAAGTTTAGCAAACACTTCTAAAAAAAACAAATGAAAACTAACATCGCCTTTTAAATTTACACCTATGTAGGCCCCATACATAGAAATAGCATCTGCAGCAATAACCAAAACTGGCAACATAAACGTGGCAGCTGCTATGCGTGTAACTACTAAATATTTAAAGGGGTTTATACCAGATACTTCCATGGCATCAATTTGTTCGGTTACTTTCATCGAAGCTAATTCTGCACCAATGCCCGAACCTACTTTGCCTGCAAATATTAATGCCGTAATAACCGGGCCAATTTCTCTAACAATAGAAACCGCTACCATAGCGGGTAACCACGATTCTGCTCCAAATTCTGCCAACGTTGGACGAGATTGTATAGTTAGCACCAAGCCCATAATTAATCCGGTTATGGCCACTAAAGGAAATGATTTATAACCTATTAAATACGCCTGCTTAATTAACTCTTTAAACTCGTAACGAGGTTTAAGGGCTTCTTTAAAAAAACGCAGCGTAAAAATACTTAGCTCGGCCATTTCTATAAAAAAGCCTTTTAGCGCCTTTATATGCGAGTGCTCTGCAAGCTTGGCTATCTTTTCTACCACTACCTTGTTTTCTATTTTTAAATTAATTGGCATATTTTTTTATAAAAAATTAATTCAAATATCTTCTAAGTATCCAAGCTGTTGTTTCATGGTGTTCCATTAAGCCTGTAAAAAAATCGGCTGTACCAACATCTTTATGTTTATTAACACAATCATCAATGCTTTTGCGTAACTCTACAATAAGAGTTTCATGGTCTTTTAATAAATCCTTCAACATCTCTTTCGATGATTCGTGTTTTCCAGGATGTTCTTTAATGGTTGCCAATTTTGAAAACTCTACCATAGTGCCCGGTGTTTTATGTCCTAATTTTCCAATGCGTTCAGCTACTTGGTCAATAGCTTCTTCCAGTTCTTTATATTGCCCCTCAAACAATTTGTGTAACTCCATAAAACTTTCTCCGGTAACATTCCAGTGAGCCTTTCGTGTTTTTACATATAATGTCATTTCATTTGCTAAAACAACTGATAAAATTGTTGCTGTGTTTTTTAAATCTTTTTCGCTAATACCAATGTTTGGTTTCATGTTGATGGGTTTATTTGATTATAATTATAAGTTGATTTTTATTTAGATTGACTTTACTAAAAGAATTACTTTCTTCTTCCACCTCCGCCGCCGCCTGTGTGCATGCCACCCCCCATATTAGTATGAGGCGATTGTTGCCTCGGCATAGCTTGTGGCTGCTGCCGAGGTTCCATCGGTTGTTGTTTGGGCATTACTTGTTGTTGCCTTGGTGGTTGTTGTATTTGTTGTTGCCTTGGTTCTTTAGGTATAGTTTGTGTTTGTTGCTTAGGAGTAAATTGCTGTTGCCTGAGTGCAGCTTGTTGTTTAGGTTGATTTGCGTTAAATGAATTTGATTTGCCAGACACATTTTTTCTTGGACCTAATATTGGTTTAACATTGTTTTGCTGTATAACTTCTGTTTTTGAAACACGCGAACCATGATATACATGATTGGTTATGTTATTATGTACTACCGTTGATGCTTGTCTGTGACCATAATAAATAGTTTGTGCAGCTATGATACGATTTTCGTAAACTCTGCGATGATAAGCTCTGTAGCCATACATGCCATACCAATAAGCATGATAGCCCATTGGATACCAAGGATTCCACCATGGCGGATAATAACCCCAATACCAAGGCGAAGACCAATACGAGTATGATGAGCCATACATAAATTGTACGCTTGGCCAAACCCATACATTTACAATTACCGGTTGGCTTTGGTTATACGTATCATTATCGGTAGGTTTTTGTTGTTGGTCTTGCGGTTCAATAATATAATTTTTTCCATACAAATCTTCATCGCCCACAATTTGTACGTGTGCATTGTTGTTGCCTTGTTGTTCTACTTCAACAACCGCTAAATCTTGCGATTCGGCTGCTGTTATAGGATCTTGCAACACCAAAGAGTGTAAACCGTTTTTACCGTAATCAATTACACGTATGTAATCTATTTGGCCATCATGGTTCAAATCAAGGTTGTTTACTTTATTATCAGGTGTGTTTAATTTTTTCTCAAACTCATCTACATTATTTGATTCTTTAAAAAGAGAAAGAACTCCATACAAATTTAAATTATCGCCTGGCAATCCTAAAGAATCAGGTGTTTGTGAGTACCCGACTGTGCTTATACTTATCAGTATAAAAAATAGTACGCAAATTTTATGGATGTATTTCATATTCCAAATTTAGTTTGATGACAAGGGCTTTGCGCGAATATTCGGTAAGAACCACTTTAGTATAGCCCAAAAGGTATTATTGTGTTTTGGTTAAAACACTTCTCCTAAATTAATAAAGATGCCTTGCGACTTGTTTATACCAATGGCATAATCAATAGCCAAATTTGTACCCGAGTGTTTGTTTATTTTTATACGAATGCCCGCGCCCACTGCCGGATAAATAACCTGAAATTTATTACTTGGCCAATCTGTTACGATTTGTGCATTAGTAAATACCACACCGCCTAATAAACCATTACGCATTATGCCAAAGCGATATTCGGCCTCTAAGTACATTAAATTTTTACCTCTTAATCTGCTTTGTATATAACCTCTACCCAGGTTAGAGTATGGATCCCAGGCGGTGCTAGGTAAATCCAAATAAGGTGCATTGCCATTAAAAGTAAACCAGTTATAACTCCAAAATGCCAATATATTATCAGATTTAACTGATGGTTTAAAATATTTTCTAACATCTACTATTAAGGACTGATAATTTCTATCGCTTCCTAAAACAGTAAGATTAGGGCCATATGCTATGCTGCTATAAAATGCCTTAGAAGAATTAATAGAGTTTTTTCTATCGTCATACAAGGCGTTTAATGAAATACCCGAGGATACAGATTTTGTTCCTAAGCCGTATTTTTGAAAATCGGTTACTGTGCCGCTTGGATAGCCTGTTTCATTTATATTCCAATGGTAATTTAAATTGTAAGCAAAACCAGCGTACACACTTGAATTATATACATGTTTTAATACCGCTTCGTGAATAATAATGCAAGAATAATTTACCTGATATGAATTTTGCAAAGATGTATGCCCGCCTAAACCGTAGGTGTATTCCGGATACTTGTAGTAACGCCAATCGCCCAGTAAATTATAATTATTTCCCTTGGTCCATATATTAGATAAAACAGGAAAAATAATTTGGTTGTTTTGCGTGTAACTAATGCTTGTATTAACGGATGATAATTTAGCACTGCCTTTATTATCAGTATAAAAACCCGCATTGGCAGCAACTACTACAGCCAGCTTTGTTACAAGTGAATAACCAACAGCGG
>CAIXZI010000254.1 GCA_903923915.1 uncultured Bacteroidota bacterium | reverse complement strand
TCAATTCTATATTTGTTTCATTTTCTAAAGCCTTAACAAATGCACTACCAATAATAGCGCCGTTTGTATACATACAAGCTTTCTCAAAAGTTTCTTGATTAGAAATTCCAAAACCTGCCAGCAATGCATTTTTTAATTTATACGATTCTATTCGTTTAAAATAATTTTGTTGTTCATCACTAACATTTGTCCTTGCGCCTGTTGTACCGCTTGTAGCCACTAAATAAATAAACCCATCAGAAAGTTCATCAATTTTTTTAATGCGTTCTTCGCTCGTATCAGGCGTTATCAAAAAAATGTTTTTAATATTATATTTTTCAAATAAGATTTTATAATCCTGTTCATATTCTCTCATCGGCAAATCAGGAATTATTAATGCATCAAAGCCGTTTTCGGCAGCGCGCCTTAAAAACTTTTCTACACCGTATTGTAACAAAGGGTTTACATATCCCATCAACACAATAGGCATAGAAATATGTTGGCGCATATTTTTAGTCTGTTCAAAAAGTAAATCTAAATTCATCCCATTTTGCAAAGCTACTTCGCTACTATGCTGTATAACCGAGCCATCTGCCAATGGATCTGAAAATGGCATCCCAATTTCAACCATATCTACACCCTTTTTTTCAAGTGAAGATAAAATTTCCATCGTGCTATTTAATACAGGAAATCCCGCCGTAAAATAAATCGACAGAATATTTTTATCCTTTTTTTTAAATAATTTTTTAATTCTATTCATATTTTAATTTCTTTTTTTTTGCCGCAGATTTCGCAGATAACCACAGATTTATATCCGCGTAAATTTGTGTAATCTGTGGCTTTAATTTTTATTAGACTGTTTCGCTTCTTGCCATAACTTTCATATAAGTTTCTAAATCTTTATCGCCTCTTCCACTTAAATTCAAAACAATTATTTCATTCTCTTTAAATTTTATTTTTTCTAAAACTGCCAAAGCATGAGAGCTTTCTAACGCAGGGATAATTCCTTCGAGTTTACATAATAAAAAAGCTGCCTGCAAAGCTTCGTCATCTGTAATGCTTAAAAATTCTCCGCGCTTGGTTTCATTTAAATGCGCGTGCAAAGGGCCAATACCCGGATAATCTAATCCTGCAGAAATACTATATGGCTCGGTAATTTGTCCGTATTCATCCTGCATCAACATCGTTTTACAAGCATGTATAACACCGGGCGTACCAATGGCAAGTGTTGCTGCAGTATGTCCGGTATCAATACCTTGCCCTGATGCTTCCGCACCAATTAGTCGCACATGTTGCTCATCTAAAAAATGATAGAACGCACCTGCCGCATTGCTGCCACCACCCACACAAGCAATAACGGCATCAGGATTTTCTCTGCCAATTTTATCTTTCAATTGTTTTTTAATTTCTTCACTTATAACAGATTGAAAACGCGCCACCATATCAGGATACGGATGCGGACCAACCACCGAACCAATAATATAATGTGTATTATGCGAATTATTTATCCAATCTCTGATGGCTTCGTTGGTAGCATCTTTCAGCGTTTTGCTTCCACAAGTAGCGGGCACAACTTTAGCGCCTAATAATTTCATTCGGGCAACGTTTGGTGCTTGTCGTTTAATATCAACTTCACCCATATAAACAAGGCATTCAATATTCATCAAGGCGCAAACGGTTGCCGTTGCTACGCCATGCTGACCAGCACCAGTTTCAGCAATAATGCGTGTTTTACCCAATCGTTTAGCTAATAAAATTTGACCAATTGTATTATTTATTTTATGCGCACCTGTATGATTTAGATCTTCGCGCTTTAAATAAATATTGGTTTTATATTTTTCTGACAAACGTTTGGCAAAATATAAAGGTGTTGGTCTACCAACATAATCATGCAGTAAATCGTTAAACTCCTTTTGAAATGCTGACTCATACATTATCTTTAAATAATTTTCCTGAAGCTCTTGAACATTTTTATACAAAAGCTCGGGAATGAAGGCTCCGCCAAAATTTCCGTAATAACCTTTTTCATCTACTTGATAATTCATGCGTTCTTAATTTTATTACTTACCAATTTTATTTTTTCAATATCTTTTATTCCTGGTTCAGTTTCAAAGCGACTGTTTATGTCGATAGACACGAGATTTGAGTATTGAGATTTGAGGTGTAAAACTTCATCTATATTTTCTAAATCAATCCCTCCACTAAGAAAAAAAGGTTTCTGTAAATTATATTCATCTAATTTTTTCCAATTAAAAGTTTCGCCACTACCACCAAATTGTTTGCTTTTAGAATCGAATAAAAAATAATCGCAGGCATTTACATATTGATTTAATAAAGAAAAATCAAAATCATCATCAACCTGAAAAGCTTTTATAACTGGAACAAATTTTTTAATCTCATTACAAAATTCAGCTGATTCATCTCCGTGCAATTGCACAAAATCTAATCCGTAACGAGAAGCTATATCTAAAATAGTTACTTCATTTTCATTGACAAACACGCCAACCTTTTTTGCAGTCGTAATACGTTGAGAAAATTCTATAGAAAGTTCTTTACCAGCATAGCGAGGTGATTTAGTATAGAATATAAACCCAATATAATCTGGATTACAACCCAATACTTGTAAAATATTTTCTTCGTTTTTTAAACCGCAGACTTTCAATTTCATTAGGCTATAGTTTTGTTTTGTATCTGTTTTACTTCCTTAACAAACTGCATACAAGCTTCTTCCGGCCGACCATGTTTCATAAAAAATTCTCCCATTAAAAAACCATTGAAGCCGGCTTTTTTTAATTGCACTAATTGTTCAGCAGTTTTAATTCCACTTTCAGAAATCTTTAAAATAGAAGAAGAAAGTTTAGGTAAAATATCTAATGAATTTTGAATAGACACTTCCATTGTTTTTAAATTTCTATTGTTGATTCCAATAATTTCAATTTCCGGAATAATTTTATCCAACTCATCTTCGCTATGAATTTCAAGTAGAACTTCCATACCTAAATCATTGGCAAGTTTGGTGTAATTTTTTATTTGTTCTTTACCCAATACTGCAGCAATTAATAATATTACATCTGCGCCAATACTTTTTGCTTCTATAATCTGATATTCATCTACAATA
>CAIXZI010000253.1 GCA_903923915.1 uncultured Bacteroidota bacterium | reverse complement strand
TTCAGCCGCAGCTATAACCCAACTGTCTTTTGGGTCTATTTCATAATATTGTTTTAACTCTCCGCTTAAAATTACTTTGTATAAAAACTCATGTGGAAAATAACGCTCGCCAGCAGTTTCAGCATCTTTCCATTGTTTTACCAAATGTTTTTGCAAACGACGAAATGCTTCCTCTTCAGGAATACAAGTATCTGTAACGCGGTTATAATGGTTTTCTAATAAATCCCACTCGTCTTTTGGCGTTAAATCACGATAGTTTGGAACACGTTTGTAATGAGAATGAGCCACCAAGTTCATCACATCTTCTTCTAAGTTGGCTCCTGTACAAGATATAATAGCAATTTTATCCTGACGAATCATTTCTGCCAACGATATACCTAACTCGGCTGTACTCATGGCACCTGCAAGGGTAACCATCATTTTACCACCTTCGTTTAAATGTGTTTCGTAACCTTTGGCAGCATCCATTAAAGCGGCTGCGTTAAAGTGACGATAGTGATGTTCTATAAATTTTGAAACCGGACCTTTGCTCATAATAAATTATTTTGCGCAAATATAGTAGAAAAAAATGTGTGCGCATTTTAAGTTTTTGCTTTATTAAAGCAAACCGCTGCCTAAGCCTATAGCAAGTATAATAATCATAATGGTTACCGTGTATTGAACAAATGAAAAAGTAACTTTTTTTAATAATTTACTTCCTAAATAGGCTCCTGCAAAAGCCGATAAAATAGCCGAAATGAGTAGTGTTAGGTTGCTTTGGATGTTTATGGAAGATAAACGACTGAAATAAACTGAAAGTCTTGTGATATCTACCATACAGGCTATTAAAATGCCGGTAGCAATAAAACTTTCTTTAGATAAACCACAGCGCATTAAAAACATACTGCGCAATGCTCCTTGGTTACCGGATAGTCCACCAAAAAATCCGCTAATTAACCCGCCCGGATATAATTTATTCTCATCAAATTGAATTTTTTTGAGAGCCGGAATAACATCAAATAAAGCAAACACAATCATTAATATTGAAATGATAAATTTAATTAGCGTGACAGAAAATATTTTGTTGTGAAAAGTATAACTATAGATTATGGTATCACTTGAGAGAAGTAATAAAAGCTGGGCGCCAATAAATGCGCCAGTAACAGCCATTATGCCAAACTTTAAGCCAACTTTCCAGTTAATTTGTTTGCCCACCAAACTAATTTTGAAAAAATTATTTAGTAGATGCACAATACCGGTAAGCGCAATGGCAATTTCTATCGGAAAAAATAAAATAAGTACAGGGGTTAAAATTGTTCCTAACCCAAAACCAGAAAAAAATGTAAGTAATGATGCAAGCGCAGCTACAACAGATATAATAAATATGGCCATAAGCCTTAATAAAACTAACTAAGCGCTAAAATACAATGCATTAAACCCAAATCATCAAAAGAAATTGGTTTTGCAGGTTTTTTTACACCTTTTCTGTACAAGGCTTGTTCGGTTGCTTCGCCCATGGCCACTGCTTTGTAATGTGTTTGCCATTTATTTTTTTCGAAAAAGGATTCTACATTACTGGGCGATGTAAATACAACAATATTAGTTGTTGGGTCAATTTCAATAGGTTTTTTTAGTGTTTCGTAAACCGATAAATTAATGGTATTTTTAGTAAACTGTTGTTGTATGCTTTGCATACTTTCTTTAGCAATTGGGAATAGAACTTTAGCGCTACCCACTAAAGAAGAAAATTGTTTGCCCACCATTTTAGTATCGGTGTTTTGTCCGATAAAATCGGCACGGTGTCCGTATTGCCTAAGTTCTGCCGATGTTTGCTTGCTTATGCAGCCAAACTTTACTTTACCAATATTTGGTTTTTGATTAAAGAAATATCTTACCGCATGTTTACTGCTAAAAAATATCCAATCGCTAATGGGCAAGTAGTGCATTTCAACTTCTTTAAACTCTATTAAACTTTTTGCGGTTACGTTAAAATTTAATCTAGTTAAAGCTTTTTCTAAATAATCTTTTTCCCTGGATGTTTTACTGATGAAAACTTTTTGCGGCGTGATGGTATTTATTTTTTCTACAATACGCTCGGGTAACTCGTACGCAAACCCAGATTCGAAATATAATTGCACGGGCTGTTTATCCCAGGCTTCTGCCTTGCTAACCCACATTTTAAAGATGTACTTATCTTTTTCGTTCATCTCGCTTTCGCAATAAACACCTAAAGGCATTTGGCAACCACCTTCAAATAAATTTAAAACACGGCGCTCTAAATTAATGCGTGTTTGTACATCTTCATTATTAATTTTTCCGATTAAAATTTCAAGTGCGGTATCATCTTCTCGTATTTGCCAAGCCAGTACACCTTGTGCGGGTGCCGGCACAAACTCTTGCGGGCTTAATTTTACAAATTTAAAATCGCTTACGTCTAATTCTAAACGTTCAATACCGGCCGCTGCAAGCATGATGGCGTCATATTTTCCTTCTGCCAGTTTTTTTATTCGTGTGGGCACATTGCCACGTAAATCTTTTATTTCTAAATCATCTCTAAAAGCAGCTAGTTGTGCTTTTCTACGTGAGGATGAAGTACCTACAATGGCTTTTTGTTTCAGGCTAAATTTTTCTTTTTCGTCAACAGATTCTTTACGAATAAGTAATACATCGCTAGGGTCTTCTCTATTAGAAACACCTGCTATCATTAATCCATCCGGGCTAATTGTAGGTAAATCTTTATGCGAATGAACGGCTAAATCTATTTCGTTATTAAGAAGAGCTTCTTCAATTTCTTTGGTGAAAAAGCCTTTGCCTTCCAGTTTATCAAAACTGGTGTTCCATTCTTGCGATCGATCGCCTTCGGTAGAAATTATTTTTATTTCAACTTCTCGTCCTTGTTTTTCAAGTAAGGCTTTTGTGTAATTAGCCTGCCAAAGTGCAAGCTCGCTGCCGCGGGTACCAATAATTATTTTTTTCATCTGTAGATGATGTGTTTTTTAGTTGTCAGTTGGTATAGTCATGTTGTCTTTACTTGTGTTCTCCGTCGCAACATGACTATTTCATAATGCTTTGCAAATATAATTCTAAAAATCAATGCCGCTCTTACTTGTTTTTTGTTTTTCTTTATAATTATATATTTGTAATACCATGAAGTTTAAAATTGCTCTTATATGCCTTGTTTTCTCCATCTCATTATACGGGACAGATTCAATCGACAGTTTAAAACAACTGCTTTTAACCGATAAGGCAGATACCACAAAGGTTATTCACTTAAATACATTATGCAGAGAGTGCCAAAACACGGGCAATTTTACTGGCGCGCTTCAGTATGGTAATGAAGCTATACAGTTGGCTAAACAATTGAATTTTAAAAAAGGAATAGCGTCTTCGTATAATAATTTTGGTATCATTTATTTTCAGCAGCGTGTTTACGATAAAGCACTGGAAAACTTTACTAAGGCTTTAAAAATAAGAGAAGAACTTGGCTATAAGTTTGATCTTGCATCTTCTTATAATAATTTAGGTTTAGTTTATTGGAATCAAGGTAACTACACATTAGCCTTAAAAAATCATTTGGCTGCATTAAAAGCATATGATGAAGTTGGTGATAAAATACGTGTAATTGGTGCATACAATAATATTGGAAGTACGTATTACAACCTGGGAAATTATGATAAAGCCTTAGAAAATTATTTTGCAGCTATAAAAATGCAAGAACGCCTTGCTGAAAAAACCGGTCAAAAGCCCGATTTATATAGCATGGCAGCCTCTTACGATGGTATTGGAGGCGTTTTATTTGCCGAAAAAAATTATAAAAAAGCTTTGGAATATTATAAGAAGCTATTAGATGCAGTACAAATATTAGGGCGAAAAGACAAAGAAGTAATTGCCCTAAACAGTATTGGCACCGTGTATATGAATTTAGAAAAAAACGATTCATCACTTTACTTTCATAATAAAGCCCTAGCCCTTGCTACACAAGAAGCAGATAGTATTAATATAGCATCTTCTTTAACAGATATAGGCCAGATATATAGTAAGGCAAAAGACTATGATAAAGCCATGCAATCGATGCAGCGGGCATATATTATTTTAAAATCATCTAATAATAAAGTTTGGATAGGCGAGCTTTTAAATGATATGGGCTCTATACTTACAGCGCAAAAACAATATACCGAGAGTATTAGTTATTTAAAAAACGCCTTAAACTTGCTTAAAGAAACAGGTAATAAAAGCAAGCTAAAAGATATTTATTATAACCTTGCCCGTGCTTATGAGGGGGTTAATGATTATAAAAGTGCTCTTGATAATTATAAAAAACAGGCTTTATACAAAGATTCTTTATTTAATTCGGATATGCTTACGCGTACAGCAGATATGCAGGCTAAGTACGAAACGGAGAAACATGAAAAAGAAATAGCGGCTCAAAAAGAACGCATTGAAGAGCAAAAATTTCAACTGATTGTATTGTTGGTTTTGGCTGCATCTACCATCATCATTATATTATTAACCAGTTTTCTTTTTTATAACAGGCATCGTAACAAGCAAAAAACTATGTTAGATAAAATGCTTTTGGATGAGCAAAAAATGCGTATAAAAGCTATTATTGATGCACAGGAAGAAGATAGAAAACGAATAGCCAAAGACTTACATGATAGCGTTGGTCAGTTGTTATTTATTTTAAAAATGAATTTAGAAAAAACAGGCAAAGAAGTAGAAAGTTGTTTATCTCCTTCGGGTATGAATAATATTAAAGAAACCGTTAAAGTATTAGATGAAGCAAATATTGAGTTGAGAAATATTGCACTTAAAATGATGCCTCGCACCTTAAACGAAACCGGTATTAGCGGTGCCATAAATGATGTGTTAGATAAAACACTTAGACACACTGAGATAAAATATAATTTCGAAACCTCTTCTGCCGATAAAAAACTAGATGAGTTTATTGAGATTGGTGTTTTTAGAATTTTTCAGGAAATACTAAGTAATATTATAAAACATGCAGGCGCTAACGAAATTAATGTGCAATTGCATATTTCAGGCACACAATTAATAGTTATTATTGAAAATAACGGAAAAGAATTTAATTTTGATATTAAAACGGCCAAAGCACACATTCCAAAAACGGATAATACCGGCATGGGATTATTAAATATTGCTATACGTGCCGAGGCTTTAAACGGAACGGTTTTATATGAAGCATCGCCCACAAAAGGAACAATAACTACCATTAGAGTTCCGATTATAAAAAAGAATTTATAGTTTAGAGGCAAAATTAATTAAGAGTAAAAATAAAAATGACAAACAAACGCATACAACTAATGATAGTAGATGACCATCAAATTGTAATTGATGGTATTAAATCTTCATTGGAAGAATATGCTGATTTGGTTGTTATTGCTGAAGCTCTGAATGGTAAAGAGGCTCTTGATAAATTAGCTCGCCAGCAAGCAGATATTGTTTTAATGGATGTAGATATGCCGGTAATGAATGGCTATGAAACGGCGTGTGAAATTGCAAGCCGTTACCCAAAAGTAAAAATTATTACGCTTACTATGTTTAACGAAAAATCGTTAATCAATAAAATGCTTGATGCGGGTGTATCGGGGTATCTTCTAAAATCAGTTGGTAAAGAAGAGTTGTACCGCGCTATAAAACAAGTTAATGATAATAAGCAATATTTGGGTGGCGATATAGCCCTTTCTATTGCTAAGCCCGAGTATAAAGATATACTTTCAAAGCAAAGTAAAATTACACCTATAACTCCTTTGTCAACCAGAGAGATAGAAATTCTTCAGTTTATTGCACAGGGCTTATCTAATACAGAAATAAGTCAAAAATTATTTATCAGCTCTCGCACGGTTGATAATCACCGCACCAACATTATGAAAAAACTGGGCGTACATAATATTGCAGGCATTATAAGATATGCTATTCAAAACAATATTATAGAATAAATTTCCCTTTCTTTAATAATAAGGTAATTAACTTATATAATTGAGTTAATTACTCTATTTCTAATCGACTTTTATGGGTGTAATTTTGACCAGTTCTTTTTTGTATTACAAAATAAGTGATTTACTGATTAAGTTATCAATCAATAAATCTCATCTTGGGTCGGCTTTAAACCCGAAATAGTTGGAGTAGTGGTCTTCCAGCTATTTTGGGGCCGAAACCAGCTTAGGTACATCCAAATTCAATTCGCAATAAT
>CAIXZI010000252.1 GCA_903923915.1 uncultured Bacteroidota bacterium | reverse complement strand
CCCAATTTGAATTTGACCATATTTAAATAAAAAACTTTTGCCAAATAAAATTAAAGCTATAAGGTAAGTGTGGCTTAGCAAAAGTTTTTTTAAACGTGTATTTGAGAGTGACTACTTTCATTTTACTAGTTAGATTTTAAAAACAGAAAACGAATTTAAATAAGTTAAACTAATCAAAATTGTAATTTTAATTTTAACTTATTCTTTATTTCAACAATTAAAACAATTCCTTAATATGTTATAAATGTAAATATTATACTATAATCATTTTTGTGATTTTTTAGTAATTGAACCACAAATCCCACTATTAATATTTAAGCCTATAAAATTTCCTAAATGCATCACGAAAGTTATTAGAGAAACACATACATGTGAAAATGTAAACTAAGACATTCTTGCATATACACGTATTAGTATCAAAACTAAAATATAAAATGATATATATATTATAATAGGACGTGGAGAAGCAAGAACCAAACTTTTTAGGCATAAACATGAAATTGAATCAGGGCGAACAAGTTCCGTAGGAAATGATATACTTGGTTTTGATTCTAATGGTAAAACTGTAAATGAACATGCCACACATGGTTCCAAAATGTTAGATTGGGAAGGAATTTGCAAGTTATCTTCTAAAGTTCTTACATTTATTGATTTAGCAGGACATGAGAAATATTTAAAGACAACTATTTTTGGAGTTACTGGAATGTTTCCTGATTATGGGATTGTTGTAATTGGAGCAAATACAGGAATTACAAAGTTAACCAGAGAACATATTGGGATCCTTTTATATTTAAATATCCCATTTATAATTACAATTACGAAGGTTGATATGGCACCAAAAGAAATATATCAAAATTTATGTAATCAATTAAAGAAATTACTGGGAAAGAATACATTCAGGAAAGTTTTATATTTTATTAATGATGATAAAGAAACAGACGAGTATATTAAACATATGTTAGGAAATCCAGATATTATTCCAATTATTTCTATTTCAAATAAAACTGGAATAAATATTAACAATTTACATTTAATTTTATATCATCTCCCGAGACGTGAAAAATGGGGACAAATTGATGGTTCTATATTTTATATAGATGCAACATTTGTAGTTCCTGGGATAGGGCTTGTTGTTTCTGGGATGAATAAAGGGGATATAATAAATATTCGGCAGAAATTATATATTGGTCCGTTCAACGGTAATGAGTTTAAAGAAGTGGTAGTTAGAAGTATACATAATAGTTTAAGTGAAAATGTAGATGAAGCTCCACAAAATTTACCATCTACATTAGCAATTAAATTAACAAATAGTAAAGATAGTTTAGAAAGAGAACAAATTAGAAAGGGGATGGTATTGATCAGTGATTACGATAAATTTAAGAGTTTCGTAACTAAGAAGTTTATAGCAAAAATAAATATTCTTCATCATCATTCTACAACAATTAAATCTGGTTATTCTCCAGTAGTTCATTGTGGACCAATTCGTCAAAGTGCAAAACTTAAATTAACGGATCAAATTTTAAGAAATGGCGATACATGTGAAGCAGAATTTGAATTTATGTATCACCCAGAATTTATAGAGAAGGATATGGTATTCTTTTTTAGAGATGGAACAACGAAAGGTGTTGGAAATG
>CAIXZI010000251.1 GCA_903923915.1 uncultured Bacteroidota bacterium | reverse complement strand
TGCCGGACTTGCAACCTTATTGATTGCATTGTGCAGAAAAACCTTACAAAGAAATTTTGTAGTAAGTATTATCATACTTACTGTATCTGCTTTTTTAGGGCATTACTTATTACGTTTTGTCCCCTCAACTATATTTCTTAAATACGTCTCCGCTTTTTTTTATGGAAGCACAACCTGGTCTTACTTCCCTTTGTTCCCTTGGTTAGCATATCCCTTGGTGGGTATTGCTTTTTATCAGATAAAAGAAAAATTTAATATTACTAAACTTCAAAACGGAGCACTTAGAATGTTAATACTTATTGTGTTTTTATTTTTTATGGCAAGCACTATATTTTATGCGGTAAGGGTTTCATCCAATTTACAATCGTATTATCATCATGGTATTGTATTTACAATATGGACGTTTATGTTTCTTTCGTTTTATAGTTATTTTGTGAATGAAACAAATAATATAATCGGACAATCTGTTTTTATCCGATATATAAAATGGTTAGGGCAACATGTAACTGTAATTTATATATTACAATGGATATTAATTGGAAATATAGCTACCTCAATTTATAAAACCATATCATCGCCTTTTTATTTGGCATTTAGTTTTATAGGAATAGTAACCGTTTCAAGCACTTTATGTTTTGTCTATTTGAAAATTAGACGTTCAAATAAAGAAACTCCCGCTTCTTAAAGCATTTTAAAACCTTCTTCTAATTCCAACAAATCTTGTTCGCTAAGCAAACTCATATCGATCATATCTGCTTTGTAATGCTGCCGTATTGCTTTTATCCACCTTTTTGCACGCTCAGATAAAATAAATTCATCATCCATTAAGCGGCCACGCAGAACTAAAATGCCCAAGTCAGCACCTTCATATAAATAATCATCTTTCTGTGTTATCTGTATATAAAACGCTTCGTTATCACCCACAACCGATTGACGATGTGTATCCATTTTTTTAAATTGAATGTTGCCGTTTTTCTTCATTTCCCAAATGCCAGATTTAGGTGCTTCGGTTGCCAGTTCTAATGTTTTGCGGGTATGTTTTATTACAAGCTGACTCCAGCTATCCATGCTTTCTGCCAATGCCCAGCGGTTGGTTAATTCATTTACATCAATCTCGTAAGGTACATTCATCCACTCTAAGAGGTGAAATAAAAATAATGGAACGTCGGTCATTGCAAATTTTGCATGATTGGTAAGTGAACTAACACCTGAAACCCTTGGATTTAATTCTCCCAAATAAATTTCGCCGTTATCCTTATCAATTAAAAAATCAAGCTCAAAATAACCTTTGTATCCTTCTTTTAAAAGTTGGTCTCCAAATTGTTTGGTATATTTTTTTGCTTTTTCTCTTATGTCGGTATTAAATGCATTCGGATAAATTTCATTGCCACACCAGCCTCCTTTGTATGGAGTTAGTTCTTTAAAACCAACCAATTCGGTCATTAATGGAGCAACTAAGGTTCCATGTTTTGTTACACATCCTTCAATGGCAGTACCATAGCAGTTAATGCGTTTCATTATTTTAACCTCTTTTTCTTTTAATATTTCTTCTTTGTGAAGATCATATTCTTCTTCGTTAGAAATGAAAAATGTAGTATGACCCGAATCTCCAAAAGGAGTTTGCACTACTAAATTATCCCCCAATTTTTCTGATACTTTACGCAAGTGTGCATAACTCTCAACGTGCGATAGAACATAAGGTACGCAAGCAACTCCGGCTTTTTCGGCAATTCGATTAGTGTTTACTTTATTATCTAAAAACGAACGTAATTGTGCCAAAGGAAAACAAACATCTAATCCAAGTGCTTTGGCAAGTTGTTCTGTTTTTTCATCAAACATTAAAAACAATGCTTTACCGGCTTCGCCATTAACACTACGCGATTTGATGTAATTAATTACTTCGGGATGAGTAAGTAAATAATTGTTGATGTCTTCTATGCTTGTAAATTCTTCGTGTGGCACTTCTTCTTTGGGAGAAAATAAATTTGGGTGCAATCCTTCATACGAATCAATATGACTGATATATTTAAAATTACCAACCCATTCATCCATGCCCAATAAATTAAAATTAGTGGCAGAAATAAAATAGATTGGTGTTGTGTTTGATTTAAAGAATTGCCTAATGTCTTCTAAATTTTTCAGTGTTTTATTATTATTCATAATAGTGTTTTTAATTGTCAAATAATCTAATCGACTAATTATCTAATTTATTTTTTTGCTTTTGTTTTACTTTCCATTTGTTGTATAGCATGCATGGCACCCATAGCAGAAATGGTGTTTTTGCGATTAAGTGCTTCTTTGGTAAATACTTTTAATCCTAATTCGGCGCGATAACCATGAATTTCTTTTACATCTAATGCAATCATAAAACGAATAATTTCTTCGCTTACAACTTGTCCGGGCACAAGTATTGGAAATCCTGGTGGATATGGTATTACAAAGGATGTTGACACTAATTCTCGTTGTTTACCTAATTCGTTTAAACAATCATTTATTAAAACATACTCGCACAATTCTTCTTCATAAGCTAAAAAATAAGCCTCACGTATATTTCCCCCGGGTACTCCAGGTGCTGCTAAGAACGAACGATGAAAGGTGCTGAAATCAGGCAAAGGCGGCACATCATGTATAAGCGATTGAATATGTTTTTTTGAAATTTCTGCTTCGCGTTTATTTAATGAACGATTACTTTCATCTAATTCTTCGGCAATTTGCAAGAGCGCGTTAATTAAAAAAGTTACACTGCCACGTGTTGTACCAATGTTGGTCATTAATAAAATAGTATTGCGTGATGTTTTATTTACCTGGATATTAAACCTATCCATCAAGTAAGTGTTCTTAAACGCATCACCCGTTATACCAGCCTTTCCAACAGATAAGGTAACTTTTGTTGGATCTAAAACAAACTCATCTTTCTCCCAACTTTCTTCCATTCTATCCCAACCATCTTCAACCGTATAGTATTCTTTTTCACCACACTCGCGGTATGATTTAGGAATAAGATCGCTAACGGTTAACACATGAAAATATTTACTCAACTTAGGATGGTCTTTTATTTTAGAACGAAGTATCATGGCCATCTCTATACTTTTTTCAACCAACTCATAACCTTCTAATTCAACTTGCCTGCGGCCTGCATCAAGCGAAGCTAAAATTTGATAATTGGCAGAGGTGGTTGTATGCGTCATATATGCTTCCTGAAAGGTATCGGCTACTCGTCGACTATATTCCTCATCCCAAATTTGAATCATAGAACCTTGGCGAAAACTGGAAAGCGTTTTGTGCGTGCTTTGTGTAGCATACACTCTTATCTTAACCTTATCGGGGTCTGGCATAGAAGGAATTTCTCCGGCTTTTAATCCTGCAATATGTGCTTTGTATTTCTTTTTATAATCAGCACTTCTGTATTTATGAAATAATTTTTGCGCCACATACATGCCCGTACGTTGCTTGTATGTGTAGGTAAAGCTAGCAAAAGCAAACCAGGCTTCATCCCATAAAAAAACCATATCGGGTTTTATGGCAAGCACTTCTTCCATTACTTTCTCCACATTGTAAACCAAACCATCAAAGGTGCAATTGGTAAGCAGTAACATTTTTACTTTATCTAAGCGTCCGGCTTTGCTTAACTGAATTAATTTTTCTTTAATAACCCGTAACGGAACAGCGCCGTACATAGAAAATTCTTCAATAGGATATGAATCTAAGTAAGCAGGAAATGCACCTGCTAATACTAAACCATAGTGATGTGATTTATGGCAATCTCTATCAACCAAAACAACATCGCCCGGTTTTATTAATGCCTGTTGTACAATTTTATTTGCGGTAGATGTTCCGTTGGTAACAAAAAAAGTATGCTCTGCTCCAAATGCTTTAGCCGCTTTTTCTTGCGCTTTTTTAATGGGGCCTTTGGGTTGAAGCAAAGAATCTAAACCGCCATTGGTAGCAGATGTTTCTGCGAGAAAAACATTGCGTCCGTAAAAATCACCAAAATCGGTAATCCATCTCGATTTAAAAACCGAGTTGCCTCTTGATATTGGCATAGCATGAAACACTGAGGTTGGTTTTTTGCTGTACTCTGTCAATGCAGTAAAGAAGGGTGTTTCGTAGCGTTCGTTAATTCCACTTATGATTGTTAAATGCAATTCTTGTAAATCTTCCATTCGATAAAAAATACGACGGAAAGCTTTAACGGTTGAATCTTCTAAATGGGTTAGTGAAGTATCGGTAATGTAATAAATATCTAATTCGGGCCTGAATTGATGAATGTATTTACCTAATAAAGGACCAATTTCTGCATCTGATATATGCTTTAAATCAATCTTTAAAACATTTTGTATAAAGGGTTTTATTAGTTTAGTTATGTTGGTAGATACGTGCAAAGGCGCGTAACGTATAACAGCTGCCTGAATGTTATAATTAAAAAATAGCGCAATTAATGCATCTTGGAATGAGCGTTGCACAACTACATCGTATGTTAAGCTTTCATGAGGATTAATGAGGTCCTTAAATTTGCTTTTAATAATTTCTTCTTCTTTAAAAGAAATTTCTTCAACATATAAAACTTCAAAGTAATTTTTTTTCGATTCTGTATTAAGTTTATCTTTTTTACTATCTGCATAGCCGCCGGTATAATTCTCGCTTTTTATTTCGGGATGAAGACGATAATTATCGCTAACTAATAAAGCAACAATTTCTGCCACGCGATTACTAACGGCCTTTAACTCACCTTTTTTAACGGCTTTTATAATTTGATTAACTAATGAATGACCCGG
>CAIXZI010000250.1 GCA_903923915.1 uncultured Bacteroidota bacterium | reverse complement strand
TCAAAATTATTTTCTACACAGAACTTTAATTTATCCAACAAAGTCATTTCAGAACGATCTTGCTGTGGTTTTTGTTTTTCTTCTTCTAAAAGTCTATCATTTAAAAACGCAATATCATCGGCACATTTGGCGAGTGCTTCTTTAATAACGTATTGAAGCATTTCCTGCGCTAAATCCATATTGTCTTCTAAATCATTAAAAGCAACTTCGGGTTCAATCATCCAAAACTCGGCTAAGTGCCTTCCTGTATTAGAATTTTCTGCACGAAACGTTGGTCCAAAGGTATAGACATCGCTTAAAGCCATTGCTGCCAGCTCGCCTTCTAACTGACCAGATACGGTTAAGTTGGTGGTTTTTCCAAAAAAATCTTGCGAAAAATCTATTTCGTTTTTTTCGTTTTTAGGAAGGTTATCCAAATCTAAGGTAGTAACTCTAAACATTTGTCCGGCACCTTCTGCATCGCTGGCAGTAATAATAGGTGTGTGCAAATACACAAAACCTCTTTCCTGAAAAAATTTATGAACGGCATAAGCAAGTGTATTTCTAACTCTAAATACTGCGCTAAAGGTGCTAGTGCGAAAACGTAAGTGTGCAATTTCGCGCAAAAATTCTAAGCTATGTTTTTTTGGTTGAAGTGGGTATTGCTCTGCATCACTATCGCCTAAAATTTCGAGCGAAGTAACTTTCATCTCATATTTTTGTCCTTTACCTTGCGACGGAATAATGTTTCCAATCGCACTGATACAAGCACCAGTAGTAATTCGTTTTAAAATGGTTTCGTCTGTGTTTGCAAAATCTACAACTAGTTGTAAATTATTTATAGTCGATCCATCATTAAGTGCAATAAATTGGTTGTTGCGAAAGGTGCGCACCCAACCTTTTACACAGGCTCGGTAATCATGTTTATCATCAGATAAAATGGCATTTATTTTAGTTCTTTTCATAAGCGGTTTAAAAGGAAAGCAAAATTAAAAGAATTACGGGATGTAGCTAAATAAAAAAAAGCCGATGCTTTACATCGGCTTTTAAAATAAGACCTATTTTATTTAAGGACAAGAAAAACCGCCAGTAAGTGTAAATGCAACAGGTGTTCCACCCGATGTCATACCGGTTACACTATTAAATGTTACAACATTTTTACCTCCAACTACAGATACGGTAACTGTACCGCCTGAACCATAATTGTTTCCGTTATAAGACACTACTGCATCTGTAGCACCTGGGTTATTTGTTACTATATTATATGTACCTGCTGTTGGTGCTGATGCAAATTGAACCGATATCATACCTATTTGTGTGTTACTACAATTGCCATACATGGTACTGCTACAACTTACACTTGAAACTGCACCTGATAAAGGGCCGCTTGGTAAAGTTACTGTAGCTGAATAAGCCGTTGTTGTAGTTGCACTAGTTGTAGTGCCAGATGTGCTTGATGTTGTTGAACCACTTGTAGAAGCTGCTGTTGTAGCGGTAGTTGTGCCATAGCCTGAATTTGAAGGAAGCCCGTTTGGATTAGGATTACCCCCTGTGCCATTGCCATTTTGTTGAGCATAACTTACGTGTGTAATACTGTTATCATCTTTAGCGCAAGCAAAAAATATAGCGCAACAAACAACTGCCATTGAGCAAAAAGTAAAGATTGTTTTTTTCATTTTAATTAGAATTTAGATGCAAGGTATATTATTTTTTTACAAAATACAAATTTTAACAAATTACTGATTATGTTTTAAAATAATGCGGGTATTATCATGTTGAGCTTGTTGAAACATATGCGCTGCCCCCAACATACTTCGACGTGCTCAGTATGACATCCGCGTATTGATGAAGCTTTCAAGATTATTCTACAATATAACCAAATTACTCTACCGTTACCGATTTTGCCAAATTACGAGGCTGATCTATATTGCAACCACGCATTACGGCAATATGATAAGACAGCAACTGTAAAGGAACTACAGAAACCAATGGCACTAAAGATTCATCCGTTTCGGGGATTTCTATCGTATAATCGGCTGTTTTGGCAACTTCTTTATCACCTTCGTTCACAACGGCAATTATTTTTCCTTTACGGGCTTTTATTTCTTGAATAGTACTAACTACTTTTTCATAATTTTGGCCTTTGGTAGCAATAACAACCACCGGCATTTCTTCGTCTATTAAGGCAATAGGACCATGTTTCATTTCTGCCGCAGGATATCCTTCAGCATGTATGTATGAAATTTCTTTTAGTTTTAATGCGCCTTCTAATGCAACAGGAAAAGAATAGCCCCTACCCAAATACAAGAAATTACGTGCGTCTTTATAAATATCGGCAATGTGTTTTATTTTATCATTCAATTTTAAAACACGTTCTACTTTTTCAGGAATTGTTTCTAATTCATACAATAGCTGCCTGTAGCGACTTTCAACAAGTGTACCTTTTTTATACGCAATGTGTAAAGCCATTAAGGTAAGCACGGTTACTTGGGCTGTAAATGCTTTGGTAGATGCCACACCAATTTCGGGGCCTGCATGGGTATAAGAACCCGCATGTGTAGCGCGTGCAATAGAAGAACCCACTACATTACAAACACCAATTATAGTTGCGCCTTTAGATTTTGCCAGTTCAATGGCGGCTAACGTATCAGCTGTTTCTCCTGATTGAGAAATGGCTATAACAATATCATCTTCATAAATTACCGGATTACGGTAGCGAAATTCACTGGCATACTCAACCTCAACAGGAATACGGGCGTACTCTTCAAACAAATACTCTGCCACCAAGCCTGCGTGCCACGATGTGCCGCAAGCAATAATAATAATACGTTTTGCTTTTAAAAATTTTGGCTCATAATCTACAATGCCGCCAAGCTGTACAATGGCTTTATCAGCATTTAGTCTTCCACGCATGCTATCTTTAATAGAACGAGGTTGCTCATAAATTTCCTTTAGCATAAAATGCTCGTAGCCGCCTTTTTCAATGGCCTCAAGTTCCATTTCAAGCTCTTGTACGTATGGCGTAACGTCTTTATCTTTTAAATTGCGTATTTTTAATTCTTCATTTCGTCTGATGATAGCCACTTGTTCATCATCTAAATAAACTACGTTTTTAGTATATTCAATAATGGGTGATGCATCGGATGCGATAAAAAACTCTCCTTCTCCTACTCCAATAACTAAGGGACTACCTTTTTTAGCCGCTACTAATTCATCTGGATGATTTTTATCTAACACAACAATGGCATACGCCCCAACCACTTGTTTTAATGCAGCTATTACAGCATGCCCAAGTTTTAGATTGTCTTTTTCTTTAATGTCTTCTATTAAATGAACAAGCACCTCGGTATCTGTTTGGCTTTTAAACGTATGTCCGCGCTTAATAAGATTTTCTTTTATAGATGCATAGTTTTCAATAATACCATTGTGTATTAAAACAATGTTACCGCTTTGCGAATAATGCGGGTGCGCATTTACATCATTCGGTTCGCCATGTGTAGCCCAGCGTGTATGCCCAATACCCACATTGCCCGATTTATCTTTTCCTTCGGTAAATTTCTCTAAATCAGATACTTTGCCTTTGCATTTAAAAACATTAAGGTGTTTGCTATCTGCAATCATAGCAACTCCAGCGCTATCATAACCCCTGTATTCTAAACGATGTAATCCTTTTATTAAAATTGGGTACGCCTGGCGTTCTCCTATATATCCTACAATTCCACACATAAAAATTCGATTATTAAACTACTAAATTACGCATTTTTTTAATTCCTTTTTATGGAGTTGTTTTATCTTCTTTCTTTAGCTTTGCATTAAATTTTTAGTTATGCCTATTTATCATAAACTGGGTAGTTTTCCGCAAAAACGCCACACACAATTTAAATCGCCAAAAGGAAATCATTATTACGAGCAATTGTTTGGCACCGAAGGTTTCAATGGGTTTTCATCTTTATTGTACCACACGCATCGTCCAACGCAGGTAAAAGAAATTTTGCGCAGTTACGATGCCACGCCTAAAGTTGCGGTTGACAAAAACATTAAAGCTATGTTGCTAAAGGGTTTTGAAATTAAACCCGAAGATGATTTTTTAGATAGTAGAAAAGTATTGCTTTTTAATAGCGATGTTTGGTTTGGCTTAGCAGCACCTAAAAAAAGTTTACGCACTTATTTTTATAAAAATGCCGACGCTGATGAGATGCTTTTTATACATAAAGGTAAAGGCACGCTACGCACATTTATGGGTAATATTCCGTTTGAGTATGGCGATTACCTAATCATTCCGCGTGGTATGATTTACCAAATTGATTTTGATACTGAAGATAACCGTTTGCTATTTTTAGAAAGCTTCCACCCTATTTATACCCCAAAGCGTTATAAAAACTCAGCCGGACAAATGCTTGAACATTCACCTTTTTGCGAACGCGATTACAAAATGCCTGAAGTGCTTGAAACGCATGATGAAAAAGGCGATTTCCTAATCAAAATAAAAAAGGAAGGCATGATACACGAGGTTGTATATGCTACACATCCTTTTGATGTGGTTGGTTGGGATGGATACAATTTTCCATGGGCATTTTCTATTCATAATTTTGAGCCAATAACAGGCCGTGTGCATCAACCGCCTCCGGTGCACCAAACATTTGAAACAGCTGCTTATGTGGTATGTTCGTTCTGTCCTCGTTTGTACGATTATCACCCGCTTTCAATACCTGCGCCATACAATCATAGTAACATTGATAGCGATGAAGTTTTGTATTATGTAGATGGTGATTTTATGAGTCGTAATAATATTAAACAAGGCGATATAACATTGCATCCAAAAGGCATACCTCACGGGCCTGCTCCTGGAGCCATGGAGCGCAGCATTGGACAAACCGAAACGCAAGAATTAGCTGTAATGGTAGATACCTTTCGTCCGTTAAAAGTTACTGAAGTTGCCGCGCAAATTGATGATGGCAAATACTATAAAAGCTGGGTTGAATAATTGCTAATTAACGTTAAGCTGTTAATAATAGTTTTTTTAGTTTTGGATTGCACTTTACTTTTTATTAACTTTAACTAAACAATTTAAAGTTATGACAGAAGTAAAATTAATTGTAATCCCTTTATCTATTTTGATTTTTATGATTTACGTCATATACAAAATGGTGGTTACCGGAAAAACGCACAGAAAAGGCGCAAAAAAACTACGAAAAAAATTATTGCCTATGTTTTATGGCAAAACAAGTGTTTTTGCCAAAATGAAAACTACTGAATAAACATAAAAAAAGCCGTTTCAGATGAAACGGCTTTTTATTTTCTATAAAATTATTTTACTCAGCTAAAACAACTACTTTGTTTTTAAGCACTTCAATTACTCCGCCTTTAATCTCGAAGTTTTTTGTTTCAGAAGCGGTAATTACTTTTACTTTTCCTTTTTTCAAAGAGGCAATCATAGGCGCGTGATTGTTTAACACACCTAAAGAGCCTTCAGAGCCAGGAACGGTAAGCGATTTAGCTTCGCCTTCAAATAATTTTTTATCGGGAGTGATAATTTCTAAATGCATGTTATTTTGTTTCAGCCATTAATTTTTTACCTTTTTCAATAGCATCTTCAATAGAACCTACTAAGTTAAAGGCAGCTTCGGGATACTCATCAACTTTACCATCCATAATCATGTTAAAGCCTTTAATAGTATCTTCAATTGGAACTAAAACTCCTTTTAAACCTGTAAATTGTTCTGCTACGTGGAACGGTTGAGATAAGAAACGTTGTACACGACGAGCGCGGTGTACTACCAATTTATCTTCTTCGCTTAACTCATCCATACCTAAAATGGCGATGATATCTTGCAATTCTTTATAACGCTGAAGAATAATTTTTACGCGTTGAGCACAGTTGTAATGCGCTTCTCCAATAATTTTTGGATCAAGAATACGAGAGGTAGAATCCAAAGGATCTACCGCAGGATAAATTCCTAACTCAGATATTTTACGATTTAATACCGTTGTAGCATCTAAGTGGGCAAATGTTGTTGCAGGAGCCGGATCGGTTAAATCATCAGCAGGTACGTAAACCGCTTGTACTGATGTAATTGAACCACGTTTTGTAGAAGTAATACGCTCTTGCATTAAACCCATCTCGGTTGATAGTGTTGGTTGGTAACCCACCGCACTTGGCATACGACCAAGTAATGCAGATACCTCAGCACCCGCCTGTGTAAATCGGAAAATGTTATCTACGAAAAATAAAATATCTTTTCCTTGTCCGGTACCATCTCCATCACGGAAGTATTCCGCCATTGTTAATCCTGATAAAGCCACACGAGCACGTGACCAAGAAAATTTTTATTCAGCGTCGGCACTTGCACAGTCAAAGCCTGGCCCACATGCACCAGCGGCACGATCGACTCCGGCACCGGCAAAATCAGGCGGAGTAAGTTATTTTGTGAAACGCGCACAACCGGCATTGCTTGGGTCTGCGATGCCGTTCCGGCCTGGATCATCGCACCGGTGTTGGCATATCGTTTGGTTACGACTCCATCAAAGGGAGCCGTTACTTGCGTGTATGCCTGCATAGTTTTCACGCGGGCAAGTTCTGTGCGATTCACGTTGACCTTCTGCATCGCCGCGGCCAGGCGCGATTTAGCCCCCGCCAATTGCGCCTCTGCCCCTAGTTCGCGGCTATGCGCGTCGTCAATTTCCTGTTGCGCGACTAACCCCGGGCGCTCTTTCACGACTCCTGCCAAACGCTGGTACGAAACGTGCGCAATATCGTAAGCGGATTCCGCGCGCCGAATTTCATCCCGATAGCTCGCCAGCTCGGACTCCGATTGCTCGATGGTGGCCTGCGACCGGCTCATGTCATCTTGCATCTCGGGCACTTCAATCGTCGCCAGGAGTTGTCCCTGCTTAACGTGATCGCCCACGTCGACGCGGATTTCCTTCACGTAACCGGCAACCTTCGACATCACTTCCACTTCCTGGAACGGTATGAATTCGGCCGTGAGCACGACGTTGCGGGAAAGATTCTGCGACGTTGCCTTCGCGGCGGCTACGGTTGGAGTTTCTTCCGGGACGCTGCGCTGCACCTCCGTCTTCCGCTCTGAATTCCCGCACGCATCAAGGAAGAGAAGGAACGGAATTCCGAACGCGAGCGCTAGGACAACTCTCGAGGGCAGTAGATACACTGATTACAACTTAGACAAGCTCGACAGCAGAACCCATCCCAATTTTCGGGTAGATTCCTCAGAACTTTAGGGTAGGCGCAGGGTGACACCTTTGACGGCGCGCTCGGATTGTCGATTATCTCGGGCAGCCGTTTCAGTGAATTCATAAAACACTATGTTGTTAGACGTGGCGCGACCCCGGCATACAACGCACATCGAATCCGTGAATTCGCGATTGCGAAATCAACCTGAAAAACTTTCCTCTGTTACAACACAGATCAGGCGGGATCGATCGGCGTTTCCGTAAGCTCGATATTTTGTCCGCTGTTCGTTTCACAAGCATCTGAGGCCGCATAAGTCTTGTGCGAGAACTTTCGAGCTTTCGGCATTGGCCACTACGCGGAGGATCTGGCAATTTGCGAACTATCCAAGAATGCTTCAGGCTCCACCATGTCATGAATGCCCTGCCCTAAGCCTCGTATCTGGAAATGGAACTCGCACTTGTGGCTCAGTTTCGCGCTGAAGTGGTGATGAAAAGTGGACGCCTGGTTCGAAAGTGTTTTAAAATCAGAAGAGCAGTTTCTTGGGGCGCGTAGCTCAGCTGGTTAGAGCGCCTGCTTCACACGCTGGAGGTCCGGGGTTCGAGTCCCTGCGCGCCCACCATTT
>CAIXZI010000249.1 GCA_903923915.1 uncultured Bacteroidota bacterium | reverse complement strand
ATTCTTTAAAAAAACTGCATCTCCACCAGCAGATTGTATGGTTGATCTGTCGGCTAAAGCTGCACCCTCTTTACTAAGTGTAGATGGGTCAACGTATTTTTTACTTACATCATCCAAATAATCGGTAAATAAAATACGCCAGTTATATTCAAAACCTATGCGGTGTTTCTTTTTAAGTGTAAAGTAAAAGCCTGTTCCCAAAGGAATAACACCCTGCCATAAGCTGTAATTAGTGTTTTCAGTATGTAGCGGCTGAAGGCTAACCCACTCATCTTGGTAATAAGCCTGTGGGTTATGGTGCATAATACCAACACCGGCAAACACATAAAAATTAAAAGCCCATTTAAAACGGTAACTAGAACCTAAATCTTGATTTTCGTAAATAGTAAGTTGTGGGGTAACACTTAACTCAAATATATCGTTTTTAAAATTAAGATTACGTGCATGACGAGCAGGGTTAACAGACAACGAATCTGCCCCTTGTATGCGCTGGTAAGCAAATTGCGCTCTTACCGATAATTTTGGGCTAAATTTATAACGTACAAATGCAGCTCCGGCCCAACGGGTTTCAGCCAATTTCATATCGCTTACAAAATCTTTGCGGGTTGATTGTTTTCCGCCTATATCACCTAAATAATTAGATGCGCCAAGCTGAAATCCATAGTCCCAACGGTATTGCGCTACCGCTAAACTGCTTAAAAATATAGAGAATATAAGTAACTTAAATCGCATTACATTTTAATAATTAGCTTACAAATATAATTAAATTTCTATTTTAGCCAAGAAAATTAACCCACATTTTTACCTATGAAAAATACAGTTTGCTCGCTTTTTAAAATAAAATATCCTATTGTACAAGGCGGAATGATTTGGTGCAGTGGCTGGAAACTAGCTTCGGCCGTGAGTAATGCGGGTGGCCTAGGTTTAATTGGCAGCGGAAGTATGTATCCCGAGGTATTGCGAGAGCACATTCAAAAATGCAAAAAAGCAACCAATATGCCTTTTGGTGTAAATGTGCCGCTTTTATACCCAAATATTGAAGAATTAATGAAAATTATTGTGGAAGAAGGCGTAAAAATTGTGTTTACATCGGCCGGAAATCCAAAAACATGGACTCAACATCTTAAACAACATGGCATTACAGTTGTACATGCCATTTCTAATATAAAATTTGCCTTAAAATGCCAGGAAGCAGGCGTA
The DNA here is from genome assembly GCA_903923915.1 of uncultured Bacteroidota bacterium. Taxonomy (GTDB): domain Bacteria; phylum Bacteroidota; class Bacteroidia; order B-17B0; family Aurantibacillaceae; genus PALSA-968. The sequence goes on along the minus strand of CAIXZI010000249.1, from coordinate 5,417 downwards.
GATGCCATTGTTGCCGAGGGTTTTGAAGCTGGCGGACATAACGGAAGAGAAGAAACTACAACACTTGTTTTAATTCCGATGATTAGAAAAGCGGTACAAATTCCAGTAATTGCTGCGGGCGGAATTGCCTCGGGCGAGGCTATGGCAGCTGCCTTTTGCCTTGGTGCAGATGGCGTGCAAGTTGGTAGTTTGTTTGCCGCTACACAAGAATCATCAGCCCATCAAAATTTTAAAGAAGCCATTGTAAAATCTGCCGAAGGCGATACCCAGCTTACCTTAAAGCAACTTACACCCGTACGTTTAATTAAAAATAAGTTTTTTAAAGAAGTTGATGCGGCCGAAAAACGTGCTGCAAGCATCGAAGAATTAGAACAACTTTTGGGCAGGGCTCGCGCAAAAAAAGGTATGTTTGAAGGCGATTTAGAAGAAGGCGAACTTGAAATTGGACAAGTTAGCGGCGCCATAAAAGAAATTAAACCTGCTGCACAAGTGGTAAATGAATTGGTTGCTGATTTTAAACAAGCGCAGCAAAATATGGCAACTATTAGTTTTTAACTCAGAAAAAATTGCCACAGATTGCGCAGATAAGAACAGATTATTATCGGCATGCATCTGTGAAATCTGTGGCTAAAAATTTTGCTTCGTTTTTTATGTACCTTTAAGCCTTGATTACTTTCTGCGAAAAACATAAACATAAAATGCGTAAAAAACCACAACGTAAGTTAGTGGGCAATTATACATTTACCTTTTACGAAAGCATGATGGAGGTTGATAAATCTGCTTGGAATGAGGTTATTTTATCTTCTAATTTTTTTTTAAGTCCTGATTATTTACAATTAGTAGAAAACTTACATAAACCACAAATAGCGCATCGTTATGCTATTGTTTTTCAAAATAAATTACCGGTTTTTGTTTGTTGTTTTCAAGTTATTGATTTTACAGCCGATGTGTTTGGAGGGCTTGTAGAATCTCAGATAACCGACCTAACATCTAAACGATTAAAGCTTTTTGATAAATACATTGATAAATACAAAGATCATGTAATTATGCGCTTGGTTACTTGCGGCAATAATTTTGTAAGCGGAGAACATTGCTTTGCTTATTCATCAAAAATTAAAAGAGAAGAAGCATTTTTTATCTTGGATAAAATCAGCAATATAGTTTCTAAAGAAGAAAAATTACGCGGCACTATTTCGGCTACGCTGATAAAAGATTTTTATATCAACCAACTTCCCAAGGAAAAAATATTGGAAGAAAATAAATTTATTGAGTTTACAGTTGAACCCAATATGATTATCGAAATACCTGAAAATTTAGGTGGTTTGGATGATTATATTGCACTTTATTCTAAAAAATACAGAAACAGAGCTAAAAGCATTTTTAAGGTAGGGACGCAAATAACTAAGCAAAATTTATCTGTCGAAGAAATAAAAAAGCTTGAACCTGAAATTTACAAATTGTATGAAAATGTGTTTTCAAACGCAAAATTCAAATTGGTAAAACTTGCGTCGAATTATTTTTACGAAATGAAAAAAACTTTTGCCGATACATTTTTTGTTACAGGATATTTTTTAGAAAACAAATTAGTTGCTTTCGATTCGGGTTATTTTTTGCCTGATGATACGCTGGAAGCCCATTACATTGGGGTTAATTACGAAATTAATAAAGAGCACGAACTTTATCAAAACATCTTATATCACTTTATAGAACTGGCCATTACGCACAAAAAAAAGCGGCTTAATTTAGGCAGAACAGCTTCTGAAATTAAAAGCACCGTTGGGGCAAAAGCACACGAATTGGTTTGTTACATAAAACCGCAAAACAGGGTTAGTAAAGTTGTGCTAAATCCCTTTATTAGCTTTTTACAACCTACTGAATGGATACCCAGAAGCCCATTTAAAGAAGATTAAGCCATCTAAAAATAAATGTTGCTTTATTTAAACTAATTATTATTTTTGTCTGAGAATTTAGAGTTTATGATGTTAGACCTGTTTGATTTTTACGACAAAATGGAGCGCAATAATATATTGCTCTCTTTTAAAGGTGACATCACTTCTGATTTACTGACATCTATTTTGCAAATAATGGAAAGCAAAATGGATAATTTTCAGGAAGAACCTAAAACCAAGAAAAAAGTTTACAACGTTTTGGTAGAATGCCTTCAAAACCTGTATCACCACATGGATGAAGCCCCTACCGATAGCGGAGAATACGGTCGTTCAGCTATTTTTATGATAGGAAAATTAGATGGTGCTTACAACGTAATTACCGGAAACTATATTTTAAACGAAAACGTTTCTGGTTTAAAAAACAGGTTAGACGAAGTAAACTCGTTAACAAAAGAAGAATTAAAAGAATATCATAAACAGATATTAAATAACGGAGAAATGTCGCTTAAAGGCGGTGGCGGATTAGGAATGGTTGATATTGCTCGTAAAACCGGGCAAAAATTACACTATACCTTTCAACCTATCGACGAAAAAGTTTCATTTTTTAGTTTAAATATAAAAGTAACGCTAAACCAATAATAACACGAAGCTATGGAAAAGTTCACTCTAGACGGAACACCAAAAACACCAACTATTAATTTCGATTTAGGAAGTGGTGTATTAGAAATTAAAGGTCGCTCAATACCTGAAAACTCAATTGAGTTTTACAAGCCATTAGTAGATAATCTTGAAAAGTACGGTACAAGCCCAAAACCTACTACAACTGTAAATGTGCAGCTTGAGTATTTTAATACAAGTTCATCTAAATGTATTTTAGATGTATTTAAAAAATTAGAAGCTATACACAAAGGTGGTAGTTCTGTAACTATTAACTGGCATTATGAAGAAGATGATGAAGATATGTTAGAAGCCGGTGAAGATTATCAAGCAATTATTAGCGTACCATTTAAAATGGTTCAAGTAGCTGAGTAATTTATTTGTTTTTAAATTAGAACACCTATTCACTACGTGGGTAGGTGTTTTTTTATTTACAGCAATTGAGGTAGTTGTTTTAGCGGATACAATTTAACTGCAATTCAAAAAATTCTTTCCTAACTTCACAACAAAATTTAGTTAGCATGATGAATTACGTTTTATTTGACGACGACCGCTGGAGCGACTTACTACCGCTTACCTATACACGCCCATCGTGCGAAATACGCATTGGTATTTTAACCATAAAAGAAAAGTGGGAACAGCGTTTAAAGAAAGATTTCTCGTACCTGTGTCCAATTTATTTGGCCGAAAAATTTCCGTACCATGCAAACGAAAAACAAGCAACACTTTACGTTAATGGAAGAGTTTGTCCGGATGATACGTTAATTAAAGAAATAAATAAACTAAAACAATCTCAGCGCTTATATAAAGATGATGTACTATTGGCTTACTGTGCCATCAATCCGGATGAATCTTTTATAGAATTTGAAAAAATTCAATCAAAAAGTAAGTGCGCCATTTTAAATTTTCCGTGGGATATTTTTAAAAACAATGGCATAGAAATAGAAAACGATTTTGCACTTATCACAAAAGGAAGAAAATCTAAACCACTTTCTAAAACCAATAAAGTAATTGGTAAAGGCAAACTATTTATAGAGAGTGGCGCAAGTATTGAATGTGCAATTTTTAATACACAAGGCGGTTCGGTTTACATTGGTAAAGATGCTGTAGTAATGGAAGGTTCTTTAATACGCGGTAGTTTTGCTTTATGCGAACACAGCGAAGTAAAGATGGGAGCAAAAATTTATGGTTCTACAACTGTTGGTCCTCATAGTAAAGTGGGTGGCGAAATAAACAACGCTGTGATTTTTGGTTATAGCAACAAAGGGCACGATGGTTTTTTAGGAAACTCGGTAGTAGGCGAGTGGTGTAATTTAGGTGCTGATACAAACAACTCTAATCTTAAAAATAATTACGCCCAGGTTAAAGCATACAACTACACGCAACGCAAAATGATTAACACAGGCTTACAGTTTTGTGGTTTAATTATGGGCGACCACAGCAAGACAGGCATTAATACGATGTTGAATACAGGTACTGTTGTTGGTGTAAATGCAAATATTTTTGGTGGAGGATTTCCTGCAACACACGTTCCTTCATTCTCTTGGGGCGGTGCAGATAAACTTGAAAAATATCAAATTACAAAAGCATTTGAAGTGGCCGAACGTGTAATGGAAAGAAGGGGCATTACACTTACGGATGCCGATAAAGAAATACTAACCGAAGTTCTAAAAAGAACGGCTTCTTTGCGTTAGAAATTACTTAGATTTTTTATTATAATAGTTGTGCTGAAAAGCATTTGCAGTGGAAATATTTTGTTAACCCTAAAAGGTTGTCGCCTTGAGAATGCTAATATGCAAGAGCAAAAAGAAACTTCACACAAACGTTTTGAAGAATGGCATGGCGAGCTTAAACAGTAGGTGGTGGATGTGTATTAGTGTAAGTGTTTAGGCGCTACTTCAAAAAAAATAGCCACAGATTTACACTGATTAATTTATCTGTGGTAATCTGTGGCTTATTAAAACAATAAAGCCATTACTTCACCATCTTTAAAAAAGAAATCTCTTTATCGGTTAAAAAACGCCACTTAGCGCGTGGTATGTTTTTCTTGGTAAGACCTGCAAACATTACACGGTCTAGGCGTAAAACATCGTAACCCATTTGTTCAAAAATACGGCGCACAATGCGGTTACGTCCAGAGTGAATTTTAATGCCTACCTCGCGTTTTGTTTCGCCGGTATAGGCAAGTTCATCCGGTTTAATAAAACCATCTTCTAATTCAATACCTTCTCTAATGGCTGCAAAATCATCTTGTTTTAAATTTTTATCTAACTCAACATGATATAATTTTTCAATCTCGTGTTTTGGATGTGTTAACTTTTTAGTCATATCACCATCATTGGTAAACAACAACAAACCGGTTGTGTTTCTATCTAAACGCCCAACAGGATAAATACGTTCTTTACAAGCACCGGCAACTAATTCCATAACGGTTTTGCGCCCACGGTCGTCTTCGTTAGTAGTAATATAATCTTTAGGTTTATTTAATAAAAGATAGACGTGTTTTTCTGATTTAATACGTGCACCAGAGTAATTTATTTCATCGGTAGCTTTAACGGTATAACCAAGCTCATTAATTACTTTTCCGTTAACGGTAACGCAACCGCTTTTAATTAAATCGTCTGCCTCACGACGAGAGCAAATACCCGCGTTGGCAATATATTTGTTTAAACGAATTAATCCTTTATCGGCATTAGTAACCGTAACATCTTTCTTTTTAGAATAATCTTTTTTATAATTTTTTGGTTTGCTTGGATCGTATGGCGCTCGCTCGCCACGTTCGAAAGAGCTTTTTTTAGCCTGACTTCTTTCGTTTTTATTAGCGTAATGTTTTGCACGTTCCCCTCTGTCAGCAAATAATTTTTTAGATTT
>CAIXZI010000248.1 GCA_903923915.1 uncultured Bacteroidota bacterium | reverse complement strand
CTTAGTAAACTCATCCGGCTTATTTAATCCAACACAGGTAGGATCCTATAGTTTGGTTTATAGCGTAGGAAACGGAACCTGTACACGACAAGACACAATGCTTGTTACCGTTAACGCATTGCCCGTTATTAATGTGAATCCGCTATCACCATCGGTTTGTTCCGGCGGAACGGTATCTATTACTGCTTTTGGTGGTCTAAACTATACCTGGACACCCAACAACTTTTTAAACACTAACGTCGGGGCAACTGTTCTTGCAAATCCAACTTCCACCACCAACTATACTGTTATTGGAGAAGACATTAATGGATGTACCAATTTAAAAACTTTTACTGTACGACTAGATACACTTCCGGTTGTCTCGTTTGTAACAAATATTAATTCTGGTTGCTCACCACTAAGTGTACTTATAAATAACCTAACTCAACAGGGTTCGGTTACAGGTTATAAATGGGATTTTGGAGATGGAAGTCCAAATTCTACTTTAGCAAACCCAGGATCTCATACTTTTTTTGCAGGGCAAAAAGACACCGTGTATTATATTCATTTAATTGGTTATAATTCCTGCGGAACAGACACATTTACCTATGCAATTAGTGTTAAAACTAATACGGTTACTGCCTTTTTTTCAACTAGCCCGATCTCTGGTTGTGCTCCTCAAAACATATCCTTTACAAACTATTCATCTGCCGGAACATTTATCTCTTGGGACTTTGGCGATGGTAATGTTTCTACCCAGCAAAATCCAACCCATTTATACGTAACACCAGGAACATACACTTGTAATGAATACGTTAATAATGGTTGCGGTTTTGATACTGCTTCAATTGTTTTACAGATATACCCAAGTGCCGGCTTATCATTTATCCCGAGCTCTCAAAAAAGCTGTGTTAATCAGTCCATAGCATTTAATAATACATCAGCTAACACAGTTAATACCATTTGGAATTTTGGCGATGCAACTACAAGCAATTTATTTAGTCCTGTTCACTCGTATACAACACCTGGCAGTTATACAGTAACTTTAACAGGAACTTCATCTATTTATGGTTGTATCTCCACTTATTCTACCGTGATAGATGTAGTGCAAACACCTTCAACGCAGGTTTCTCCAAATATTAATTCAGGCTGTACTCCATTAATCGTTTCATTTAGTAATATTTCTATTAACGCCAGTTCATATTATTGGAATTTTGGCGATGGTAACACATCAACGTTATATACACCTACGCATACTTATAATTCAGGCGGCATTTTCACTGTTAGTCTTGTTGTTTACGGATCAACAATTTGCTCTGACACAACCTACATGACAATTAATGCTTTCCAAAAACCAACAGCAGCTTTTATTGATTCTGCCAATTATAAATGCACAACACCGGTAACAGTCTATTTTACTAATACATCAACCGGAGCTATAGGATATTTATGGGATTTTGGCAATGGAACAAATTCAATAAATAACAACCCTAGCGTTACATACAATAGCCCAGGGGCATACTCCATTAGTTTAATTTCATCGAGTGGATATGGATGTTCTGACACAAGTACCCAAGTTTATGTTGCAAGTATTAAACCAAAAGCCAATTTTGACTTTATCGATCCCGAAAAGTGTAAGCCTATCATCAACTTTACAAACACCTCGCAAAATGCACAAAATTACTTATGGATATTTGGCGACGGATATACCAGTACTTCGCAAGACCCCACGCATACGTATGAAACCTATGACTCGTCAAATGTAATTTTGATTGCCTACAACGATAGCACTTGTACAGATACCGTAAGCAAAAAAGTAGTTCATGTAAACGGTAATTTTACAAATATTTTTATACCATCTGCTTTTACGCCTAATAATGATGGCCTAAATGATAAGTTTGAAATAGTGGGATTTTATGGTTGTGAAGAGTTTGTATTACGAATTTTCAATAGATGGGGAGAAGAAGTTTTTAAAACACAAGACATGAACAATTTTTGGGACGGAACCTACCAGGGAGAAAAAGTAAAAAGCGACACATATGTTTATACGATTGAAGGCGTAACTTTTGAAAGAAGAGGAACCGTTACCGTAATTTACAACTTTAGAAATTAAACTTACATATAACAACCCTTTATAATTCGAAAAATTCTAACACATTTAAATAAACTTGCTTATTGATTAACTTAAAATATACAAAATGAGAAAAACAAAAAAATATAACAGTTGTATAAAAGTACATTTCTTCATTATGATACTGCTTTTTGCCAGTTTAAAAGCATATCCGGATGAGATATTAAATTTTAAAAATGTTTTCAGCGATCCTGATCACGCACCATATTATATTTTATTTACTTTTACACTTGCTTTCGCTGTATTATTGTATTTTATGATAACGCATAAAAACGAACAAAAAAAGAAGCATGTTCAAAAAGTTTTAACCGGCGAAAAAAGACAAGTGACTTCAAGAAAAAAATAGCTAAAAAAAGACTAATTCAAAAAAATTAGTTAATAGTGCTTTTTTAAATTGGTATAGATATTTTAAAATTTACCGATCCTCTTATGTTACCAGGTAAGAAGGAAAGCTTTCATATTTCTTATTATAAAACAGGAATTTAATCTATTAATAAGTAATCCATATATTAAACATCTACCTTAGCCCTTAAACTCCTTTGCCTCTTCCTTCTAACTGTCGGCTCTAATTCTAAACCTTATTTTAACTGTAAGAAAAAGAAAACTCCAAAGAAAAAAAGAGTTTTAAAATTTGGTAAACTTTTGATTAAAACACTAAAGATGTAAAAATCATATAGTCTCCTTAGAATACGTAACCAAAAAAAAGCTACCATACTTTGTAATTCACTAAAAAGTTTGAATAGTAAACTAAAAGTAAGGTAGCTTCAGGTGTGGTATTACTGCTATAAATTAATTAGCTGTTTAAAAAATCAAGCCAAACAAATTCAATTCATTTTTTTAGTGTATAACCACTGTGGTGTTCAATCGAATACCTTCGCATACCAAGGCGCAGATATATCTTCCAGGCTCAACAGCATTAGCCGGCACTACATCCACCTTGTTATGTTCAACTGACTGAGAAAGAAAAGTAGTTTTACATGGTACCCAATGAAGTTAATAACCATTGGCCATTGCTTGTAGAATAAGGTGTATCGTTAGTATTATCTACAGTAATGAAACCCTCCTTCCATATCACTTTTTGAGCGAAAGATTGGCCTACTGAAATAAAAAGTAAAACAATAACTAATAATTATCTTTCCAGTGATGCAATTTCATTTTTCATAATTGTTTTTTTCAACTTAAATTTAAATTATACTTTTTTCTTATCTACTTTTAACTTTATACTCTTTTGCTTCGTTAAGCCTTATATTTGCTGGCTCTAGATCTTTTTTGATAGTAGGTTTATCAAACCGCACTTTATTACCATCCCACCAAATAGAATACTCAGGTGTTTCCGGATTATTATCATTGTACATTACACCACTATTTCCATTTATTTTTTCCTCAAAATCATTAGCTATTATTTCTTCGGATATTGTAGTTTTTTCGTAGCCTTTTTTAACACCAATTGCAATCCAGTTAAAATCTACACTTGCAACACCCTTGTTATTTTCTACCACTGTAAAGCCCTCGGGTGAAATAGTAGATACATAAACTCCGTTAGTGTTACCAAGAGGCGTACATGTGATTATTATAGGTTCAGCACTAGATACCAAATTCCTAAAATCAGCGTCAAAAGCCACAAAAACACTACCACTTTCTAGTTTATGTTTTCCTTTTGTTGAAACTTCAACTTTTGTAGATGTTGTAGCGTAGGTAGCTATTCTATGCTATACTTTGTTCATGACATAGTAGGCCAAGGTACCTTGGAACATCCAATGAGATTGCTTAAACTCAGCATAGAGTAGTTATTCTACACTAAGTTTTGTTTATGACATTGGTTCTT
>CAIXZI010000247.1 GCA_903923915.1 uncultured Bacteroidota bacterium | reverse complement strand
TATTTCCAATCATTAAAAAGTTTCTTTACTCAGATCACGAAATATTTTTGCGTGAGTTGGTAAGTAACGCCGTTGACGCCACTAAAAAATTAAAAGCTTACTCGTCTATGGGCGAATTTAAAGGCGAAGTGGGCAACACAACGCTTGAAGTTATTTTAGATAAAACAGCCAGAACCCTTACTATTAGAGATAGAGGAATTGGTATGACGGGCGATGATATTGTAAAATACATTACACAAATTGCGTTTAGCGGTGCCGAAGAATTTGTAACTAAATACAAAGACAAGGTTGATGCCAATGCCATGATCGGCCATTTTGGTTTGGGCTTTTATTCGGCATTTATGGTGGCTAAAGAAGTAGAAATTGTTTCTCTTTCCTTTAAAGAAGGCTCAAAAGCTGCACGTTGGATTTGTGATGGAAGCCCTGAATACAAGCTGGAAGAAACCACTAAAGAGTTTAGAGGAACTGACATTATTTTGCACATTGCAGATGATAGTCACGAATTTTTAGAAGATGCTCGTATTGAAAATCTATTAAAAAAATATTGTCGCTTTTTACCCGAAGAAATAAAATTTGGCACTAAAAAGAAATGGGTAAAAGACGGCGATAAAAAAGACAAAGACGGTAACGAAGCCGAAAAAGAAATTGAAGCAGATAATATCATCAACAATCCAAACCCTTTATGGACAAGGAAACCGGCAGATCTAACGGATGAAGATTATAAAAACTTCTATCACGAATTATACCCTATGAATTTTGACGAACCACTTTTCTGGATTCATTTAAATGTTGATTATCCGTTTAACTTAACCGGTGTTTTATATTTCCCAAAACTTAAAAACAACTTCGAAGCGCCAAAAGATAAAATACAATTATACAGCAACCAGGTTTTTGTAACCGATAATGTAGAACACGTTGTACCTGATTTTTTAATGCTGTTGCGTGGTGTAATTGATAGCCCGGATATCCCGTTAAACGTATCGCGCAGCTATTTGCAAGCTGATGGAAACGTAAAGAAAATTGCAGCGCACATCACTAAAAAAGTAGCTGATAAACTGGAAGAATTATTTAAAAAAGATCGTCCTGATTTTGAGAAAAAATGGAACGACATTAAAATATTTGCTGAGTACGGAATGTTGAGTGATGATAAATTCAACGAAAAAGCACAAAAATTTGCCTTGCTTACCAATACCGAAGACGAGCATTTTACTTTGGAAGAATATGAAGCAAAAATAAAACCCATTCAAACCGACAAGGATAAAAAACTGGTTTACTTATATACCACCAATGTTTCTGAACAGCATAGCTACATACAAGCCGCTAAAGATCGTGGTTATGATGTGTTGTTATTTGATACGCCTTTAGATTCTCACTTTATTGGCAAATTAGAAAGCACCTTAAAAGAAGTTGCCTTTGTACGTGTAGATGCTGATACGGTTGATAAGCTGATTAAGAAAGATGAAGCGCAGGTTTCTAAATTAAGCGAAGAACAGAAAAAAGAACTACAACCAATTGTAGAAGAAATTGTTGCTAAAGATAAATTTACAGTTGTGTTGGAAAGCCTTAGTGAAAAAGATGCACCTATGCTAATTACGCGCCCTGAGTTTATGCGTCGTATGAAAGACATGAGCGCTATGGGCGGCGGCGGAATGAATTTTTACGGCGATATGCCTGATATGTACAACTTGGTTGTCAACACAAACCATCCGTTAATTGGTAAAATTTTAGCTGAAACAAACGTCGATAAACGCAAAGCCATCAGCAAACAAGCTGCAGATTTGGCTATGCTTTCGCAAGGTTTATTAAAAGGCGAAGAGCTTACCAAATTCATAAAACGCTCGGTTGAGTTAATCGATTAAAATAGTGCACTTCTCCCTCTCCTGATTAGGAGAGGGTTGGGGTGAGGTCGTATGGGCGTTACGGCTTGTTGCCATACTGAGCTTGTCAAAATTTAATATCGCCGTCGGGCTTTTCGTTCCAAGCTTTTAGATTACTAAAAGGCTTTCCACTGCAATCCCTAACGCAAATGGGCAATATTTAGGCTAATATTATAATTCCATACAAAGCCTTATCTTTACTAAATCAAAAAATCTGCTACATATAAAATTAGTATTGCCTTTTTTTTAGTGGCATTTTCTATCTCGTTAAAATCGCAAAATAATTTAGCAAAGCCTTTATTTTTAAATTCGTTTAGTAATAAATTTTCTCAGGTAAATTCATCTCCATTTTTATACTTACCTCAAAAAGAAAATAATAACATTAGTATATTTTTACCATCTATAAAACATACGGCTTTCTTTTGTGTAATAGAAGATAAAGTATATAACAAACTTAATGTGTGGATAAAGCTGCGCGCGGGTAGTGATGAAATTTACCGTAAAATGATTGCTACACCTTAGTATGAAAAAAGTCATTTTTGTTCTTAGTGTGTGTTTTCTTTTTTTTATTTCATGTAATAATGAGCGGCAAAAACAACAAACCAAAATTTCATTAACTCACGCGCAAAAAAACAACTACGCTTCTTATTTCAAAATTTATAAAGAAGAAAATTTTTCTGCATTAGTTACTTACATCAATGTTGAAAAAACAGATTCGATTGTTTATGTTTTATATAAAATTGAAAAACCTAACCTAAACTTTAAAGCGTATTACGTAAAAGCACCTGTTAATTCTGTGGCTTGCATGGGCTCAGTGTTTGTAGGCGCATTAAATAATTTGCAATTACTAAATTATATTACTGCTGTAGATAATGCAGATTATATTTATAACCCAATCATCAAAAAAAAATGCACTCAAAATACCATACAACAACTAAGTAAAAATGGCATTTTAAATATAGAACAAACACTTATTTGCAAACCACAAATACTTTTTACAAACCCAAGCGGAGACGCTAAAAAAGATTTCGACGTACGTTTATTGATGGCAAATATTATTCCCGTAGTATGTGCCGATTATTTTGAAAATACTTCACTTGCCCGCGCAGAGTGGGTTAAAGCGCTTGCTTTATTTTTTTATCAAGAACAAAAAGCAGACTCACTATTTTCTTCTATCGAAAAAAAGTACCTGCAATTAAAAAACATGACAGATACTTGTAAATATAAACCAACCGTATTTACCGAACTTAAAACCGGCGATGTTTGGTTTGTTGCCGGAGGAAAAAGCAACACAGCACAATTACTTAAAGATGCAGGCGCAACGTATGTTTTTAATGATAATAATAAAACAAGCGCTCTTTCTTTAAACATGGAACAGGTAATTAATAAAGCAGCCAATGCAAATTACTGGCTTAACTTACACTATTCTGCCAGCGCTGCAGATGTTTTAAAACAAGATAAACGCTATGAAATTTTTAATGCCTACAAAAAAAGAAATTTGTACAATAACAATGCTATGATAAATGAAACCGGCGGAAATGGCTATTGGGAGTGCGGTTTAAATCACCCCGACGAATTGTTAGCAGATATGATTAAAATATTTCATCCAACTTTATTGCCTAATTACACCTTAAAATACTACAAGCAATTAAAATAACCCGAGCCTTTATGCGAACACCATTGTATAAATATAAATCCATAAAAAAGAACAATGAGCTTTGTTAAAAAATATACGCTATTAGTTTTACTAATATTTGTTCTTTTTATTTTAGACATTGCTTCAGGCTCTGTTTTTATTCCTATAAATAAAATACTGGCTTGCTTTACCAACCATGCCAATGTTACAGATACTATTATTGTACTTGGGCTTCGCTTGCCTAAAGCAATTGCCGCTATTTGTGCTGGCTCTGCCTTAGCAGTTGCAGGTATGCTTATGCAAACATTTTTTAAAAACCCATTGGCAGGCCCCTATGTATTGGGTATAAATTCGGTTTCATCTCTATCAGTTGCTTTATTTATGCTTGGTGGTGGGGGTATAACAAATTCTTTTTTCCATTCATTGGGTATTCCACTTGCTTCTTCTTTAGGGGCTTTAGCCGGGTTGTTTTTAATTATGTTTATTGCAAAAAAAATTCAAAACCAAACACACATTTTATTAATTGGTATGATGATTGGTTTTATAGCAGGAGCTTGGCAATCGGTTTTAGAATATCTATCAAGCGCACAACACCTCAAAAATTTTGTTATTTGGAATATGGCATCATTAAGCAACGTAACGGGCAACGATTTACTTATTTTTTTTAGCGTGGTTGTTATTTGTTTTGTAGTATGTCTGTTTTTAATCAAACCACTAAACGCATTATTGTTAGGAGACGAACAAGCTTATTTACTTGGTATAAACATTTCGGTTTTAAAAAATGTATTACTTGTTTTAACTGCC
>CAIXZI010000246.1 GCA_903923915.1 uncultured Bacteroidota bacterium | reverse complement strand
ATAGCCGGGTGCTTGGCTACGTCTTTAATTACAACTACATCATGTGGTGGTAAAACCGAAAAAGAATCAAATCCGGTAGTTGATAGCCTTTCTTCGGATAACTCAAATCTAAAAGGCCAATTAACCGAAAAAGAAGCTGCTTTACAAGATTTTGTAAATGGGTTTAATGATATTCAGGCTAATTTGGATGAAATAAAAACCAAAGAAAAAATAGTTACCAATGCTTCACAAAGTGGCGATGTAAAAAGTAAAGAAGAGCAAATTAAACAAGATATACAAAGTATCTACGATTTAATGGCTAAAAACAAATCGCGCGTTGCCTCTTTAAGCAAAAAATTAAAAACATCTAATACAAAAATAGATGGCCTTGAAAAGATGATTGCTGGTTTAGAAGCTCAAATTAATGAAAAAGATGGTCAAATTGGTGATCTTAAAAATCAATTAGAGCAAAAAAATATTGAGCTAAGTAACTTAACTACTAACTACCAAAATCTTGAAACAGATAACCAAGGTAAAGTACAACAGCTTAATACAGCCTATTACATTATTGGCACAGGTAAAGAATTAAAAGCAGATGGCGTTACCGAAAAAGAGGGTGGTTTTATCGGACTTGGAAAAAGCATGGAATTAAAGGCTGATTTTAATAAAGATAAATTTACTAAAATAGATATTACTCAGGTTGTAAGCATTCCTTTGGGCGCTAAAAAAGTAAAAATACTTACCAAGCACCCAAGCAGTTCTTATAAATTGGTAGGCGAAAAACCGGTTCAAAAAATAGAAATTACCAACGCTGCCGATTTTTGGAGCGCATCTAAATACTTAGTAATAGTTACCGAGTAATTTTTGTTGAAAGATATTTTTTAAAAAGCCTTCGCATTAAGCGGGGGCTTTTTACTTTTACAGTGCTTGAAAACATTGCTTCAAATAACACAAAGCATTTTTGCTAATCACTTGCTTACAACAAAGCATAAAGAGGTTTTGGCAAGAAACGAGACATACAATATACCTGTTTTTATATTGCTTTTTATTTGTTGTGCCGTGGTTATGTATATCTATTTGCGCTATTATAAAAAAACAATTCAAGTTTTTTCGGCAACGTTAAGTTATGGCGCATTGCAGCAGGCACAAAGAGATGGTCACTCTTTTATAAAGTCATTCTCTGTTTGTCTGTTTCTAATTTATATGATTTGCGGAGGCATTTTTTTTGCCGATTTAAGTATTTATTCCGGTTGGTTTAGAAATACATCCACAGAAATAGTAACCATATTATCTATTGCAGCAATTTTAAGTTTAATTTTTGTTAGAAGAATTTTAAGTTGGGCTTTAGGGCTTATTTTAAAAGAAAAAAATGCCACCGAAGATTGGTTTTTTCAATACAGCTTTGGCATATATACAAGTGCATTAATTATGCTTGTTTTTTGCCTGTTATTACATTACTCGCATGCACCGGCAGGCTATTTATTTCCTGTGGCAATAAGCATTATAACACTACTTTACGCCATTAGAATTGTAAAAACACTTGCTTTTGGATACTCGGCATATGGTTTTTCGGTATTTCATTTAGTTTTGTATCTTTGCGCCATTGAAATAATACCATTAGCTGTTTTTGTTAAACTAATTGTAAATAGCTGATTGCTAAAAGGCTAACATAAATTAAACGTATGGCAGTTAAAAAAAAGGCTACAAAAAAAGGTAAGGCTACCGTTAAAAAAAACAAAAAACCCGCAGGTAAAGCGGTTAAGCCGACTGCTAAAAAAGTACCGGTTAAAGCAAAAAAAACATCGACAAAAAAAGTTGTCGTTAAGAAAAAAAAGCCTGTTGCTGCTAAAAAAATTGCCAAAAAACCGCCGGTTAAAAAAACTGTTAAGCCCGCAAAAAAAGCAGTTGTAAAAAAAGTTATTGCTAAAAAAATTGAAAAAGTTGTTTTACCAAAACCTGTAAAAGAACCTAAAATTATAATTCCGCATACCCCCCCTCAAGTTGTTTATCCCGATAAAAATGCTGTAAAAGCAAGAGTAAGAACCCTTTTAATTTCTCAGCCAAAACCTGAGAACGAAAAAAATCCATATTTAGAATTAGCTCGTCGATTAAATATTAAAGTAGATTTTAGGCATTTTATTAAAATAGAAGGCATTTCTTCTAAAGAATTTAGACAACAACGTATAAATCTTACCGAGCACAATGCCGTTATTTTAACCAGCCGTAATGCCGTAGATCACTTTTTTAGAGTATGTGGCGAAATGCGTTACAATGTACCCGAAACCACCAAGTATTTTTGTTTAAACGAGGCAACAGCATACTACTTGCAAAAGTATATTCAGTATCGTAAACGTAAAATATTTTTTGGAAACGGCACCATCTCTGATTTAGCCGAATCTTTGCGTAAAAACAAAGAAGAACATTTTTTGCTTCCGGTGGCAGATGTACATCGCGAAGAAAAAATAATTGATGTACTTGATTTGCTAAAACTACGTTACAAAAAAGCCGTTATTTATCGCACCATTAGTGCAGATTTAAGCGATTTTAAAGGCGTACTTAATTATGATATGCTGGTGTTTTTTACCCCTGCGGGTATCAAATCGCTAACTAAAAATTTCCCTCATTTTAAGCAAGGCGAAACCCGTATTGCTGCATTTGGTGCAGCTACCGCAGAAGCCCTACGCCACCACAAATTGCGTATAGATGTTGCATCGCCAAACCCACAAACACCAAGTATGGTAATGGCTTTAGAAAACTACATTCGCGAGGTAAATAAACGCTAACCGTTAATGCGCTTTACTTTTAAAAAAGAAGAGCGACT
>CAIXZI010000245.1 GCA_903923915.1 uncultured Bacteroidota bacterium | reverse complement strand
TCGGGGTCTTTACCCAAATTGCCCACCAATATCACTTTGTTTACGCCAGCCATATTTAAGTCAAAAATTAAAAATTATAATTAAAAAGCGAATTCTGTAAATGTAAAAATTTAATCTCTTTCAGTTGTAATTTACTAAAGCTTACTTCTGTTTATACATATCTGTGTAAATCTGCGCAATCTGTGGCTTTTATTTTTACAAATGCTTATTTTTGTTAATCTTGAAAACAAAGTTAGATTATCAATTTGCAAATTTTAAGCAAGCCAAAATTGCTTATACCGTTAGCGGAAAGGGTAGGGCAGTGGTATTGTTGCATGGTTTTTTAGGGTCATCTAAAAGTTGGGAAACAACAAAAAATGCACTTGCAAAACAGTTTAAAGTTATTTGTATTGAGTTGCCCGGCCACGGACAAAGCGATTGTTTCGGTTACGTGCATAGCATGGAGTTAATGGCGCAGGCCGTTAAAGCTGTTGTGGATAATTTGCGACTAAAAAAATATGTGCTTATTGGACACAGCATGGGTGGATATGCCAGTTTAGCTTTTGCAGAATTGTTTCCAGATTTTGTAAGAGGCTTGTGTTTGTTTCATTCAACTTCGTATGCCGATAGCGAGCAAAAAAAACGCGACCGCAATCAGGCAATTAGAATAGTAAAAAACAACCACGATATTTATGTAAGGGCAACCATCAATAATCTTTTTAATACGCATCAATTAAAACACCTTAAAAAAGAAATATTAGTTACACAACAAATTGCACGTAAAACATCTAAACGTGGCATTATAGCTGCGCTTGAAGGAATGAAGAATCGCCCGAGTCGAGATGTGGTATTGCACTTTGCAAACTATCCTGTTTTATTTATTATTGGCAAGTACGATAATTTATTGCCCATGCAATCTTTATTAGATCAGGCAGAAATTGCAAAACATAAAGATGTTTTATTGCTTGAAAAAGCAGGACACATGGGCTTTTTAGAAGAACCAGAAATTTGTATTAAACAGTTAAAACGTTTCTTTAGAAAATCATTTGCGCCTTATAAGAAATTGTAGCTGTTGTCCTTGCGAGAGAATCTCGGCAATCTCATTCTTTATTTTTGGGCGTTCCGCTGGTTACAGCGGCGGGCTTTACGCTTCAATATTTTATTGATTACAATAAAAGGATTTTCGCTACAATCCCTAACGCACAATAACCAGCCTTTTATTTATAACGCTCTCAGTACCTATAATACTTACATTATAAATACCTTCATTTAAAACTGTAGCGTCAATAGTTGTTTTATTGTTTACAATTTGGCTCAAAACTAATTTACTATTTACATCATAAATTTGTGCAATTTGTTTTGTATCGCCACTTGTTTCTATATTAAAAAAGCCATTATTAGGGTTGGGGTAAATAATTATTTGCTCATTAGATATTGCAAACGGTTTTACCCCCGTGGGTTGCATAGTTAAAGTATCAGGTATCCCACATGTTATGCTGCCTTTTTTATAATAAAACAAATCTATCCCATAATCTGTAGCATTTGTTGCATCAGTATATTGAAACTTTATTTCTCCTAAACCTTTACCATAAATGTAATCACTTTGTTGCCCTTCAAAACAACAAGCAGTGCAAGTATTAGTCTCACACATAAGCGCGCCACAAAAAGAAAGGTATAAAGTGTCTTTTATCCAACTACAACTATCCGTAGTAATACTGTATAAATTTTTAAGCGTGTCTGATAGTTGAGTATAAAATATAGAATCATAACCCGTAGAAAAAGAATAAGTATAATAAGGTGCTACTAACGTTGAGCTATAATTGGAGTAATAACGATGGTAAAAAACAGTATCATTATTAGTTGAATAACGTTTGCCTATAATTTTATATCTCTGCGCATTTGGAGGCATGCCATACGGAGGATTGGCCAATGAAGAGTGTGATCGATATTGAAATTCGTCACTAATATTAAAATTATAGACCTCCCTTGTTGTTAAAACACTCTGACAATACATTTTGGTATTGTATAGAGCCAGCAAAAAGAAAAGGAGTAATAATTTATTCATATAGCTAAGTTAATATAATTTTTACAAATTAATTTTCTGTTGAAAAACACATTGCCATCCAAAACAAGCAGTAGTATGGAGTAAATCGTTTTGCCTTAGCTATTTGTTTCTGTTTCGTAACGAAAAAGAAAATACTATTTTAGCTAAAATTTCAAATCCAGATGACAAAACCTATTTATTCTTGCCTTTGGTTTAACGGACAAGCAAAAGAAGCTGCAGAATTTTATTGCAGCGTATTTAAAAATTCAAAAATTGTTGTTGATACACCTATGGTTGTACAATTTCAATTAAATGGCACTATGTTTATGGGCTTAAATGGCGGACCACATTTTACATTTAACGAAGCAGTATCATTTGTAGTTGAATGCGAAACTCAGGAAGAAATAGACAACTACTGGAATAAACTAACAGAGGGCGGCAAAGAAAGTAATTGCGGCTGGCTTAAAGATAAGTACAGCGTTTCTTGGCAAATAGTACCTGCTATACTTGGTAAATTAATGACAGATCCGGAAAGGGCACCAAGAGTGTTTAAGGCCTTTCAACACATGAAAAAGTTTGATATAGAAACTTTACTGAAAGCTTAGCAATCTTTTTGCGTTAGGGATTGAAGCAGAAATCCTTTGTTGTAATCAACAAAGATTGGCGCGCAAAGCCCGACGTTGGTAATCCAACGGAACGCCCAGAAATTACAATTGTTTCTCAATTATTTGTGTAAGCTCTACAAACTGCGCAACACTTAATTGTTCAGGGCGCATAGTAAAAAATTTGTGGCTCATAATGCTTTCATCTTTTATAAAAGATTTTACACCATTGCGCACCATTTTACGACGCTGATTAAAAGTAGATTTTACAATGGCTTTAAACAGTTTTTCGTCGCAATCTAACTTTTCGGTTCGGTTGCGCGTTAAACGTATCACTGCCGATTTTACTTTAGGAGGCGGATTAAAGGCATTAGGCTCAACAGTAAATAAATATTCAATATCATAAAAAGCTTGCAATAAAACACTTAGTATGCCGTATGTTTTTGTGCCCGGCTTTTCAGCCATACGTTCTGCTACTTCTTTTTGAAACATACCAACTACAACGTCTATTTTGTTTCGGTAATCAAGCACTTTAAACATTATTTGCGAAGAAATGTTGTAAGGGAAATTTCCAATAATGGCAAAGTGTTCAGGAAACAAATTATCCATGCTCATCTTTAAAAAATCGCCATACAAAATTTTGGCTTCGTGCTTTGGATATACTTTTTTTAAGTATTCAATAGACTCTGTATCAATATCAACAGCAAAGAATTTTTCTTTTTCAATTAAGTGTTTGGTTAAAACACCAGTACCGGGGCCTATTTCAAGCAAAGGTAAATTTGTACTTTGCAACAAAGCATCTACAATGTTTTTAGCAATTTCTTCGTTCTTTAAAAAGTGTTGCCCTAAATGTTTTTTTGCTTTAACGTATTGCATAATATTTTTTTATAGAAGTCTTCGACAGGCTCAGACTGACAACGCGCGGGTCATCCTGAGCTTGTCGAAGGATGTGCGAAGATTCACTAAGTTATTAAACAATTTCTAATAATGTGCGGAAAGCTACAAACTTATCTTTGAATTTATCCATCGTTTGTTTTTGCAAAGCAGGCGCGTGTTTCTGCTTGTACTCTTCCATATCACTCATGTTTAAAAAAGTATATTGTACAGAATAGGTTGTGCCTTCATCATCTACATTTAAAACTTTAAGCATACGCTGATCAATAAAGCAACCGGTTTTCATTACTTCGGGTATATGAAACTCCTGCATCCATTTTAACCACTCGTCGTGCGCAGCATTATCAACATTTATGGTTACGTTATATATGTACATTTCTTTGAAATTTAATTGTTTCTTACAACAAGTTGAACGGTGTATCTACTTTTCTGCTCCATCAAAACTTCTTTATTTACGCAAACTCTATCAATGGTAGATTGGTCGTAATAGCGTATGGTAACCAGTTCCAGCGCATCGTTATATAAAATTTTATAATCGCTTTGTAAAATTTTAATGAGTGGTTTAATTTTTTTATCGTCCATATCTACACAAACTGAAAAACTAATGGCAGATAATTGCATTACATTTATTTTTACATGATGTTGATGGAACAAGGCAAACATCTTGCTCAAATTTTCTTCTGCTATAAACGAAAAATCGCGCGGAGAAATAGTAATGAGCATTTGATTTACCTTAAAAATAAATGATGGAACAGGCAGTTGTTTGTGGCTATCTTTAATAATAGTGCCTTCTGTTTCTGGGCTTATAAAAGACTTTACATAAAGAGGTATGTTTTTATTTTGAAGCGGTTTAATTGTTTTTGGATGTATAACCGTTGCACCATAATATGCCAATTCAATAGCATCCTGATACGTAAGTTCGTCAATTTTTTTGGTATCGCTAAACCATTTAGGATCGGCGTTTAATACGCCGGGTACATCTTTCCAGATGGTAACGCTTTCTGCATTAGTGCTGTAAGCTAATATAGCTGCGGTATAATCAGAGCCCTCTCTTCCTAAAGTGGTAGTGAAATTTTCGCTGGTGCCGCCAATAAAACCTTGCGTTAAAATAATACTGTGTTGTTTTAATAGGGGTAATAAATTGGTTTCGGCTAATTGTTGTGTTAATTCAAAATCAACTTTTCCTTCGGTATATGTGTTGTCTGTTTGAATGATACCTCGTGCATCAAGCCACTGACAAATACTTCCGGCTTCATTAAAATAGGCAGAAACAATTCGACTTGAAAAAATCTCTCCCATGCTAACAATCTGATCGTAATGATGGCTAAACGTAGAGCTTGGATCATCTTCAATAGCCCACATCAACTCAACAAAATCGTTTTCTAAGTCTGCAAATACTTTATTTGATTTATCAGTAAATAAAGAATTTAAAATATCGAAGTGAAATGTTTTTAAATCGTCATAAATTTCTTG
Organism: uncultured Bacteroidota bacterium; assembly: GCA_903923915.1. GTDB lineage: Bacteria > Bacteroidota > Bacteroidia > B-17B0 > Aurantibacillaceae > PALSA-968. The sequence continues at coordinate 6,595 of CAIXZI010000245.1, read as the reverse complement.
TAGCGTATCTTTTCCATAAAAATAAGCATCAGCCAAGAGTTCTAATTTATTAGTGGTTTTATCCATAGCAGAAACCACTACTATTAATTTATCGCTTTGATAGCGTTTTACAATGGCTGCCGCATTTTTTACAGCTTCGGCGTTTTTTACAGATGCGCCACCAAACTTAAATACCTTTAACATGGGTGCAAATATAAGGTTTATAGTTTCTTTTATTTTGGAAGAAAATACTAATTGAATTTTTTATAATACTTTTTTCTGCCGCAAAAAAGTATTCAAAAAGCCACCACGAACGCCAACATTCGCTGCGATACGCACGGACTGCCCTGCTTGGCTATCTTCGCTCAAGTTCGCTCCGTTCGTGGACACCTGCCCCGGATATGTGTGAACACGTTTACTTTAAAGTTAAGGAAATTAGAAAATTATTTTCTGGTAGAATTAAATTTTTGTACACAAATAAGCTGATCGTAGTAGGTACCTTGTTGTTTGTGATACACATAAATGGTATAATCATTTTCAGTTTCCCAGTGGTCGCCTTCTATTTGATTGGTTTCTGCAGCCTGTTTTCCATCCGGTAAAAAAACATACATGTAATTGTAATAGCCTTGTTTTAGATACAATTCGCATTCATACGTTTTTTTAAAGTAATTAAATGTCATGCGATTCTCTTTCGTAAAATGGTTTTCGGTTAGATTTCCTAAAACATAAAAATCGCCTTCATTCATTGGAAATTCAAAAGGCATGGTAAAATGAACGAGTGCATATTCGGCAGAAATATCAATCAAACTACTATCGCGTTCTTCAACCGTAATTAAAAATCTACCATTAATATCCTGTGTTTGATAATAACGCTTAAATGTTTTTACTTCTTCGGGTTGCAGGGTTACATGCCAGTTTTGAGCGGAATCTCGAAATATTCTTTCTGTACTTTGTGTAATAAATTTAAAGTTTTTAAAAACGGCAGGCCTATATTCATTACCACCATCAAAAGTATTGGCACCATCATCATAATCGTAACTAAGCTCATTTGGTTTAAGATATAATGGTTGTAAGTTGTAAATGGCGTTATCCCAACGGTTGTTTTGTTGCACAATAACTTTTAAATCGCCAAACTGCGGTATGTTGTAGCCGGGATAAAAAATGCTAAAATCAACTTCTTGTTTATTCATATAATCATCTGCGCCAGCCGCCTGATGTATGTTTGCCTTTATACTTACTTTGCTTGAGTAAACCATTAATCGCCTTGTTAAGACAGGTTTATCTTTTGCACCGCTTAGGTAAACTTTTAAAAGATAGTTTCCGGTTTTATTAATTTGCATGTTTTTGTTAGGAAATGCCCAGGTATAATGTGTATATTTTTGTGTGGTTCCACCCGAAAAATTATAGTTAAGAATTTGCTCTTCAAAATAATTGGTAAGATATTCTTGCTGCATCAAATCAGATGGTTTCCAGGCTGCATCACAATGTATAAGGGTATAGTAGTAGGCTTTGTTTTCTCCGTCTAAATCATCAAAGCTTAAGGTTAATTGTTGTCCGCCATCAAAATCTATAACAGGCGAGGAGAGCAAAAAAGAACTTTCATATAGTAACACACTTTTAATGTTGGGTACATAAACCCAATCTTCATAACGCAATTGATTGGTATTTACATATTCATCTTTTGTGGTATCAGTTTGTGAAAAAGTAAAAAGACTACTTAGAAAAAAACAAACAAAGAATAAATAATTTACTAAACACCTCATTAGTTTTTTATTAGTTGGCCTTTGCCATTACCGCTTTTGTGTATAACGGATACATTGCCTGTATAGTATATATTGCCGCTATAATCAATCTCCGCATCTAACTGGCTTGATACATTTACACGCGCCTCGCCGGTAGAATTGTAAACTATATAAGAATAGAAGGTTTGTAAATTTTGGGCATTTATAAAACATTCGCCGGTGGCATTTACCAAATGATATTGCCCCACACCACTTAAATAAATATCTCCTACACCAAAAATGCGACCATGTATTAAGTGTACATTCAAATCTAAATGTATATCTCCCGAATTGCGAATATCATACCCTATCGAATCTTGCTTTATAGTATTGCCGCTATACATAGTGCCTACACCATCTTGTATAAAATAAGTTACGTGCGGAGCGGTAACATACACAGTAACACTATTGTCGCTACGCACAAAATTACACTTGTTGTTATCTTTTATTTGAAGTGCACCATTAACAATTTCGGTAGAAATATTTGAGGCTAAATTTTTACCGGTTACTACTTTTACCGTACATGTGTTTGCCGTAGTGTCTTGTAGATAATACACATCTACTCTATTAAAAGACTGAAGTGTATTAAATGAAGCAGTTATAATGCGAGTTTCTGATACAGGAGCACCACGACCTTTAAAACAATCGCAGGCGTTTTGTTTTTTGCAGGAAAAAAATAAAAGCAGGCAAGAAAATAGTACAATAGATATACTATTTCTGCGAAACATTATTTTACGTCCAATAATTCTACATCAAATATTAACCATGCGTTTGGAGGAATAACACCACCTGCTCCCGCAGCGCCATATCCTAAATCTGGTGGGATGATAAATTTAGTTTTACCGCCCACTTTCATTAGTTGTAAACCTTCTGTCCAGCCTTTAATTACTTGGTTTAAAGGAAATGTAGCCGGTTGTCCTCTATCAACTGAACTATCAAATTTTTTGCCATCTAATAATGTGCCTGTGTAATGTACCGTTACTTGATTTGTTGCTACTGGTGATGCGCCCGTACCTTCTTTTTCTGTAATATAACGCAATCCACTAGCAGTAGTTTTTGTGTTAGCAAATTTTTCATTTAAAACTTTATCCATACTTGCTTGTTCTGCTTTAGCTTTAGCTTCAGCTTTTGTTGATACGTTTCCTTTTTCAAATTCAAAAACTTTAAGAGCATCAAACTCTTCCGCTTTTTTTCCTTTGCGAAGAACGGTTACTGTTTTTAATGTATCGTTTTGAACGATGGCATTAACCACATCTTGGCCTTTTACAACATGCCCAAATACAGTGTGTTTATTGTTTAACCAATCTGTTTTTACGTGTGTAATAAAAAACTGACTACCGTTTGTACCCGGACCAGCATTTGCCATAGACAAAATACCAGGACCGGTGTGTTTTAATGTAGTATCAAATTCGTCAGGGAATTTATAACCCGGTCCGCCAGCACCCGTTCCTTGAGGGTCTCCACCTTGCACCATAAAATTAGGTATTACACGGTGAAATTTTAATCCATCATAAAAAGGTACACCTTGTGCTTTAGAATCGTTTTTAATAGTTCCTTCTGCCAAGCCAACAAAGTTAGCAACTGTCATAGGTGTTTTTTCAAACTCTAATTGTAAATAAATATCGCCACGGTTGGTGTTCATTTTAAGATACATTCCGTCAGGCTGTGTTTTTAAAAATTCTTGATCCATTTTAGAAAGTTTTTGTTTATGATTTTTTTGTGCCGATGCAATCAGTGAAGCAAAGATTAAGGCAACTGTTATTATTTTTTTCATTTCAATAAAAATTGAATTTTATTTTTGCGCAGGGTTTACTTTTACTACTTCAATTTCGAAAACTAATGGAGCGTAAGGAGGTATAGGGCCTGAACCACTTGGGCCATAACCTAACGAAGAAGGGCAAACAATTAAAGCTTTTGAGCCAACATTCATAGTTTGTAAAGCTTCGTCCCAAGCCGGAATTACTTGTTGCATGCCAACACCAAAACTAAATGCTTTATCGTGCTTTGCAGATTCGTCAAATACCTGTCCGTTAGTTAACATACCCTTGTAATTTACTTCAGCATTATCTCCTTTTTGAACTTTAGCACCTTTTCCTTTTTGTTTTACAACAATGTACAAACCTGTTGCAGTAGGCTTTTCGGTAATTTTATTATCAGCCAGGTATTTTTTTAGTAAACTGTCTTCCGCAGTTTTTGCTTTTTCCATAAAAGATTCTTGTGCTGCTTTTTGTTTCTTTTCAATTTCTTCTACTTTTTGAGAAGAGTAAACGCTATCAATTCTTACATGATAAACGATAAACCCTGTAGAATCTAAAAATTTAGGAACCGGCTGGTGGTAATATCTTTGAAACATAGAATCTATACGCAGCATAAACGAAGCGCTATCACCGGGATGCATTTTTAAAATCATTTCAAACATATCGCCTTTGTATTTTGGCGCATCTAAACGCATAGCGTAAGGTTGCCCCCCACGTAACATGGTTTTATAATTAAATAAAAGAGAATCTTTTTCGGTAGTCATTGTATGCGACATAAAAACCACATCACCTTTATTTAAGGTTTTGCTTTCGTCACCTTTTTTGTCTAATTTAAAATACGATCCCGATACTTCTTCATAACCCGGGTATTTGCTGTTTTTGCAGGCAGCTAATGATAGAATAACTGCGGCTGTAAGTAAAATTGTTTTTTTCATGTTTATTTTATGTCTGCTATTTCTATTTGATAAACTAATGGGGTGTATGGCGGCACAGCTCCGTTGCTGCTTCCTTCACTTCCAAAAGCGAGTTGCGAAGGTAATATAATTTTTGCTTTTTCACCTTTTTTCAGTTTATATAAGGCAAGTTGTAGTCCGGCTATTAATTGACCCTCTTGTCCGCACACAAACTCAAAAGCCCAGTTATGCGGGGTATAATCTACCAAGGTACCATCCAAAAAATAGCCTTTATAAAAAAGCTTTATTTTTTTACCTTTTTTAACAGAATCTAAACTTGTGGTATGTGTTATTTCTATAAAAGCATTGGCAGAAAACTCGTTTACTTGCTTACAGTTTTTTGAGATATAATTTTGAATTTGAATTTGTTCGTTACTTTCTTTTTTCTTTTCTACTTCATTTAAACTATCCTTAAAAGCATTGTATTGATTGGCACTTAAAGTGCGCGCTATTTTTAAAGAAAACTTAATACATGAATCATTTTTACAGAAAAAAGGAACCTCTGATTTAAAAAATTCCTTAAAAAATTTCCCTGTCGGAAAAAGATATTGCAAACTATCTCCTATCGAAAAACCATAAACACTTTTTAAAAAATAAGGAGAATTTTTTGTGATGAAGAAAGTTTGACTGCCTTTGTGTTTGGTATCCCAAAAGGTAGAATCAGAAAGGGTTTTGCAGGAAGCCTCAATCAATAAGTATTGTGTTGAATCTGTTTTTTTTGATCCATCCCCTAAAGAAATCAGCTTGTAATAAAAATTGTTTTGCTTCGTATAACCTTGATACGTTTTTGGTTTTTCTTTGCAAGAAAAAATAAAAAGTAAACCCGTCAATAATAGGATGTTGCTTAATAAATGCCTCATATTATTGAACAGAAATAACTTCAACTTCATAAACCACAGCAACCTTTGGCGGAATTTTATCTCTATCGCCAATTAAACCAAATGCAAGGTGAGCGGGCAAAATAAAAATAGCTTTATCATGCAGGTGCATAAGCTGAACGCCCTCGTGTATGCCGCTTTCAACGTTATCTGCACCAACGGTAAACTCTTTAGGGCCTTTTTTACCCGATGTATAACATACGGTTCCATCTAATAAAGAAACTTTATATTTCACCTTAATTCGATTGCCATTTTCTATTTTTTTCTCCTTCGGATTTTCTTTAATAAATAAATAGCGTAAGCCTGTACCTGTTGTTTGTATGTTGTAATTATGCGCTTTTACGTAAGCATTGATTTCATCGTTTTCCATTACAACGGCAGGTTTGTTAACCTGTATAATATCTTCTTTTAGTTTGGCATAATCTATTACAATGGGCTTTTGTTTAGGCTTATCAGTACAAGAAATGTACAATGTACAATGTACAATGCATAAAAGACCTATCGCAATATTTCTAAAAGTTAATCTCACGCAATTATTTTTTTAATTCTGTTTTATATTGCGGAAGCAGTTCTCTAAATTTTTTAACGGTATCATCTAATGATAATGTGCTTTTTGCTCCGGCTGCGTTTATATGTCCGCCACCGCTAAAATGCGCCCGCGCAAATTTATTTACATCAAACTTTTTACTTCTAAAAGATATTCTTATTGCACCATCTTTATCTGAAAAAAACGCAGAAAAATCAATCCCCCCAACAGATAAGGCATAGTTTACAATACCTTCCGTATCTCCTTTTTTGAACCCGAATTGTTTTAATTCTGCTTCGCTTAATGCTATGTAAGCAGCTTTATATTCAGGTACAAACACTAATTTTTCGTGCAAACAATAACCTAATAATTTTAAACGGTTCTCTGTGTAATCATCGTATACGCTGTTGTAAATTGTGGCGTTTTGAGCACCCGCATTGATTAAAGCGGCGGCCACAGTAAATGTTTTTGCATTAGTGCCTCTAAACCTAAACGAACCGGTATCCGTCATAATACCTGTGTATAAGCAATTGGCGGTTTTTTTATCAATAACGTTTTTAGAATCTATACCGCAAATAAAATCATACACCAATTCGCAAGTAGAAGAGGCTGCTGTATCATGAAAATAATAATCAAAAACGGTATCAGGGGCTTGATGATGATCTATCAACACTTTTTTTGCAGTAGAATCTCTGATTAATTCTCCTAAAATATCAATGCG
>CAIXZI010000244.1 GCA_903923915.1 uncultured Bacteroidota bacterium | reverse complement strand
TTTTTTGCGTTTTTTTGGGCATTCTTCCATTCAAGTTTTAACCCTAATTTAGCTTTAGGCGGTGTATGGCCTCCAGCTTTTTTAGAAATTTTAAACCCTTGGAAAGTACCGTTTTTAAATACTATTATTTTATTATCTTCAGGGGCAAGTGTTACTTGGGCTCATCATGCAATTGTTTGGGGAAATAAACAAGAAGCTTTATTTGGTTTAGGCGTTACAATTATTTTAGCAATTTTTTTTACAGCTTTACAAGGTTTAGAATATTTAACAGCACCTTTTTCTATTTCTGAAGGAGTGTATGGTTCTACATTTTATATGGCAACAGGATTTCATGGGTTTCATGTATTTATTGGGACGTGTTTTTTAACTGTTTGTTTATTTCGGTTAAATTTAGATCATTTTAGTCGAAGTCATCATTTTGGTTTTGAAGCCGCAGCCTGGTATTGGCATTTTGTTGATGTTGTATGGTTATTTTTATTTATTACAATTTATTGGTGGGGTTCTTAATTTAAAAAATAGTATAAGCATTAGTTCATGATTTCTACTCGTTTATTTTTTTTGTGCTTTATTTAGAATAGTTGAGAAAAGTTAGTGCTCAAGTTATAAACCTGTTCAAAATTGTATAATATAGTTGATTTTCTAATTTTACAATATTTTTATTTAATAATCAAGCGTACGATTTAAAGTATTATTAAATGTATTCTATAAACTTGGCGAGCCTTCACTATTATGATCTTTTTAGGTGGGGGCAGAGTTTGTTCTTTGTAGGTTAGCTTTTTTAAGCGAAATAGACGTTAGTACACTACTACATAAGTTCTATTAATTTTTATATTCTTATCTTTACTTATTTGTAAAGTTTTTTACCAAAATATGACAAAAATAATGACTAGTCCATTAGAGCAATTTGAAATTATTTCTTTAGGAAGTTTTTTTAATCTTTTTAGTTTAACAAATCAAGTATTTTTTTTAGGCTTTTTACTTGTGCTTATTGTTTCAATTTTTTTTTCTTTATTAAAAGTTTCAACGGGTCGTTTTTATATTATTCCTACCCGATTTCAGAGTATTGTGGAATTAATCTATAGTATGATTTTATCAATGGTTACTGATACAATTGGAGGAAAATCTAGTGAACGTTATTTTCCTTTAATTTTTACCGTGTTTATTTTTGTTGCAGGGCTTAATTTAATTGGTTTAGTACCATATAGTTATACTGTAACTAGCCATTTTATTGTTACTTTAGGGTTAAGTTTAACCATTTTTATTGGTATGAATATTATTTGTGTTCGTACTCATAAATTAGCTTTTTTTGCTTTATTTTTGCCGGCAGGGACCTCATTACTTTTAGGTTTTTTATTAGTTCCAGTAGAATTGATTTCTTATATTTTTAAACCTTTAAGTTTAGCAATTCGATTATTTTGTAATATGATGGCAGGCCATACATTATTAAAAGTGTTTGCTGGTTTTGCGTGGAAATTAATGACATTATCAGGTATTTTATTTTATTTGCAAATTGTTCCATTAGTAATTTTAGTTCCATTATACTGCTTAGAGTTAGGGGTTGCTTTAATTCAAGCATATGTTTTTAGTTTATTAACTTGTATTTATTTAAATGATGCGATTAATCTACATTAATTATTTTAAAAATTAAAGTAAAACTTTTGGGCAATTGCCCTTAATTTTAGTTTAACGTTTTTAAGCACACCATATTGGTTTAATAATTGAATAATTTTGTGATTTAGGG
>CAIXZI010000243.1 GCA_903923915.1 uncultured Bacteroidota bacterium | reverse complement strand
ATAAATAAAACAGCAATAGCTACTTCACCAATTAATGCCGTTTTTGCATTTGCGGCAGCTTCTTCTGCAGCAGTTGGTACTTGAGCAAAAGAAGCAAATGGAGTTACTAATACAAACAATAACAAAGCAAATTGTTTGTTTTTTATCAGTTTACTTATTGTTTTCATGGCTTTAAATTTAATACGATGTGGTTTTACATAGTAAAATTAAGCCATTTTATTTAAACAATAAAGTATTTTATCGAAAATAATCAACAATTGGTTTTTAATAAATAATGCGTATATTTGTACCCATAAAATATTAAAAAGATGGAGGGGCTAACAAGTCCCTTCTTCATTTAAAGATGATTAGCGAGCAAACCATACAAAAATTAGTTGAAGATAAAATTAAAGGAACCGATGTTTTTTTAGTGCAGGTAAAAGTAAAGCCGGCTAATAAAATTGAGGTTTTTGTTGATGAGCCTAATCACATCTCTATTGAGACCTGCATTGGTATCAGCAAACATATTGAAGCTAATTTAGACAGAGATGCTGAAGATTTTGAACTAATTGTTTCTTCGCCGGGTATTGACGAGGCTTTTACTGTACTCCCTCAATATCAAAAGTATTACGGTAAACAAGTGGGCGTTATAAAAAAGGATGGCATTAAAGTAATTGGTTCGCTTGCTCATGCTGATGATAAAACCATTACCGTTGAAATAAAAACCACCGAGCGTAAGCAAGTAGGCAAAGGCAAGCAAACAGTTATTAATAACGTAACAATAGAATTAGATAAAATAAAAGAAACCAAGTTAATTTTACCATTTTAATCATAAACAAAAAAAAGTATCATGCAGTCTGTTAATCTAATCGAGTCGTTTTCCGATTTTAAGGAAATAAAAAACATCGACAAAGCAACCTTAATGAGCATTATTGATGATGTGTTTCGCAGCATGATCATTAAAAAATACGGTACCGATAAAAACTTCGATATCATTGTAAACCCTGATAAAGGTGATGTAGAGATGTACAAAAATCGCGCTATTGTAGATGATGAATTTGCAGAAGACAGCTTTGAATATGATGTTAATAAACACATTAGCTTAACTGAAGCTCGTAAAATTGATGATAGCTTTGATATTGGCGAAGAAGTTACTGAGCCTGTTGATATGGAAGAATTCGGACGTCGTTCGGTTTTATCTTTACGTCAAAATTTAGTGCAAAAAGTTTTAGAACTTGAGAAAAACGAAATTTATAATAAATATAAAGAGCGTGTTGGCGAAGTAATTACTGCCGAAGTTTACCAAGTTTGGAAAAAAGAAATTATGATGGTTGATGATGAAGGAAACGAATTAATCCTTCCTCGCACCGAACAAATTCCTACCGATTTCTTTAAAAAAGGAGATACCGTAAAAGCAGTTGTACTAAAAGTTGACATGAAAAATGCAACGCCTGTAATATTACTTTCTCGTACATCGCCTGTATTCTTAGAGCGTTTATTTGAAACCGAAGTTCCTGAAATTGCAGATGGATTAATTACCATCAAAAAAATTGTTCGTGAACCAGGCGAACGTGCTAAAGTTGCTGTTGAATCTTACGACGAGCGTATTGACCCGGTTGGTGCTTGCGTTGGTATGAAAGGTTCCCGTATCCATGGCATTGTGCGTGAATTAAAAAACGAAAACATTGATGTAATTAACTTTACAAGCAATGCACAATTATTAATTCAACGTGCTTTAAGTCCGGCAAAAATTACCAATATTACATTGGATGATACAACCATGCGCGCTCAGGTTTATTTAAAACCAGATCAAATTTCTTTGGCTATCGGTAAAGGTGGTTTCAACATTAAATTAGCCGGAAAATTAACCGGTTATGAGTTAGATGTTTATCGCGAAACTGAAGAAGAGGAAGTGATTGATGAAGAGGACGTTGACTTAGAAGAATTCTCTGACGAGATTGAAGCTGCTGTAATCGAAGAGTTAAAATCTATAGGTTGCGATACTGCAAAAGATGTACTAAAACTTACACAAGAAGAATTAGTTCGTCGTACCAAAATTGATGAAGAAACAATCAAAGCTTTACGTGCTGTATTAGCATCTGAGTTTGATGCAGAACAAGAATAAAACGTGCAAAAAATGAAGTAAATTTTAGCACACATAGAGAATAAAAACAATAAGTAAGCAAGGAGAATAAAAAAATATGTCAGAAACTAAAACAGTACGATTAAGTAAACTTGCAAGCGAGGTTGGAGTCTCTGTGGCTACCATTGCGGATTTTTTATCTTCAAAAGGGCACAAAGTTGATGCAAAAAACTTAAACGCTAAATTGGGCGATGTTGAGTATAACCTGGTTATGCAACAATTTCAAGGCGATAAAAACGCTAAGAAACAGGCACAACAAGTTGGTCAAATTATTCGTGAGAAAAAAGAGAGCATTACCTTAGATGAAACAAAATCAGCTATCAAAAAGAAAGATGATTTTGAAGAAGATATTGTAATAAAAGATATGTCGGCTTCTTCTACTTCAAAAGTATTAGAATCATTACGTTCAGAGCAAAAACAACGTATTGCCGAAGAATCTGAAAAAGAAAAAGCAACCAAAAAAGCGGCTGAAGAAAAACAAGTTGCCGAAGAAAAAGCGGAAGCTGAAAAACCTAAGCAAGAAGAGAAAACTGTTGGTGTAAAGATAATTTCTAAAATAGATTTATCAACCATAAACAGCAAAACAAAGCCCGATAAAAAATCTAAAAAAGATAAAGACGCTGAAGTTGCCGCAGAAAAAGCAGCAGCTGAAGAAACTAAAAAAACGGCTTCACGTAAAAAAGCTAAAGCAGAAGAACCAGTTGCAAAACCGGCTGAAGAAGTTAAACCTGTTGTGGTTGCAGAGCCTGCAGCTAATGAACCACCTAAAGAAGATTTTTTAGAAACTACATTTAAAAAATTAGAAGGGCCTAAAATTTTAGGTACCATGGTGCTTCCGGTTGAGAAAAAACCAACTCCAAATAACTTCCATAACGAAAAGAAAAAACGTAAACGTATAGTTCAAAAACCGGGTAGCTTAAGTAAAGATGAGATAAGCAAAGTAGGTAAAGAACAAACTCAAATTGCCCGTCAGAGATTTAAAGACAGAGCAACTACAACTAACGCAGCCAAACGCGAGCCTAAACCGGCTCTTACGGATGAAGAAATTCAGGCACAAATTAAAGAAACGCTTGCACGCTTAAGTGGAGGTGGTAAAAAATCTAACGCGGCAAAATATCGTAAAGAAAAACGCGGAGAAATTCGTGAGCGTATTGCCGAAGAACAAGAACAAACTGAAGCTGAGAAAAAAATATTAAAAGTAACGGAGTTTGTATCTGCTAATCAATTATCGCAGATGATGAATGTGCCGGTTACCAAAGTAATTTCTACTTGTATGAGTCTTGGTTTATTTGTGTCTATCAATCAACGTATAGATGCTGAAACCATTGCTATTGTTGCAGAAGAGTTTGGTTTTAAAACCGAATTCGTTACAGCAGAAGCCATCGAGGTTATTCAGGTTAAAGAAGAAGAAAATCCGGAAGACGTAGTTTCTCGTCCTCCAATTGTAACTATCATGGGTCACGTAGATCATGGTAAAACATCGTTACTGGATTATATTCGTAAAGCGAATGTAGTTGCAGGTGAGGCCGGTGGTATCACGCAGCACATTGGTAGTTATAACGTAAAATTAGATAGTGGAAAATCTATCACATTCTTAGATACTCCGGGTCACGAAGCGTTTACCGCTATGCGTGCTCGTGGAGCTCAAATTACAGATATTGTAATTATTGTTGTTGCAGCAGATGATAGCGTGATGCCTCAAACAAAAGAGGCTATTAACCATGCGCAGGCAGCAGGCGTACCAATGATTATTGCGATTAATAAAATTGATAAACCGGGTGCAAATCCAAATAAAATACGTGAAGATTTATCGCAATTAAATATTTTAGTTGAAGAGTGGGGTGGTAAATTCCAATCGCAAGAAATTTCGGCTAAAACAGGTTTAAATGTTGATCTTCTTTTAGAGAAAATTGTTTTAGAAACTGAAATTTTAGATCTAAAAGCAAATCCAAAAATCAGAGCATCAGGTTCTGTAATAGAAGCAAAATTAGATAAAGGACGCGGACACGTTTCTGATATCATTGTACAAAAAGGAACCTTACGTGTTGGAGATATTATTGTGGCAGGTGGTTACAGTGGTCGTGTAAAAGCAATGACTAACGAACGCGGCTTACCTATTACAGAAGCAGGCCCTTCAATTCCGTTGCAATTATTGGGCTTAAGCGGTTCTCCAACTGCGGGCGATAAATTTAATGTAATGGCTGATGAACGCGAAGCACGTGATTTGGCAAACAAACGCTTGCAATTACAACGCGAACAAGGTATCCGTACACAAAAACACATTACGCTTGATGAGATTGGAAGACGTTTAGCAATAGGCGATTTCAAAGAATTAAACGTAATTGTAAAAGGAGATGTGGATGGTTCTATCGAGGCATTATCAGATTCGTTATTAAAACTTTCTACGCAAAAAATTGCTATCAACATCATACACAAATCGGTTGGTGCAATTAGTGAAAACGATGTAATGTTAGCATCGGCTTCAAACGCAATTATCGTTGGGTTCCAGGTTCGTCCAACTACCAATGCGCGTAAATTAGCTGATACTGAAGAAATTGATATCCGTCTGTATTCTATCATTTACCAGGCAATCGACGAAATTAAAGCGGCGATGGAGGGTATGTTAGCGCCAGAATTTGTAGAGAAAATTGTTTGTAATATCGAAATTAGAGAAGTATTTAATATAACCAAAGTGGGTACAATTGCCGGTTGTTATGTACTTGATGGCAAGGTAACTCGTCAAACAAAAGTACGTGTTATACGTGATGGCATTGTGTTACACAGCGGCGGCTTAGGTTCTCTTAAACGTTTTAAAGACGATGTAAAAGAAGTTTCAGCCAATTACGAATGTGGTTTAAACATTGATGGTTTCGATAACATTGCTGTTGGTGATATTATTGAAGGATATGATATGGTTGAGGTTAAAGCCAAACTATAATAGTTGAAATTTTAGAAAACTGATTTTGAGTAATAACGCACCTGAAAAAAAAAATCTAAAAGAAATGGAGCTGCATTACAGCAACATTCTTAAAGAAGTTGGCGAAGATACCGAGCGCGAAGGTTTATTAAAAACGCCTTTGCGTGCAGCTAAAGCACTTAATTTTCTTACCAAAGGTTATGACGAAAACCCGGCAGAAATATTAAAATCTGCTATGTTTAAAGAAGAATACAGCCAAATGGTTGTAGTAAAAGATATTGAAATATACAGCCTTTGCGAACACCACATGCTGCCATTTTTTGGTAAAGCACACATCGCCTACATTCCAAACGGACATATTGTTGGCTTAAGTAAATTACCACGTGTGGTTGATGCTTTTGCGCGTCGTTTACAAGTACAAGAGCGCTTAACCAACGAAATACGCGATTGCATACAAAATACGTTAAACCCAATGGGAGTAGCCGTGGTTATTGAATGTAGCCATTTATGTATGCAAATGCGCGGCGTACAAAAGCAAAATTCTGTAACAACCACGTCTGCGTTTACAGGCGAGTTTTTAAAAGACACCACCCGCAAAGAATTTATCAGCTTAATTTCTTCAAGGTTACATTAAATATTTTAGGAAATTGTGCCCGTGTCATATTGAGCCTGTCGAAATATGAGCGCTGCCTTGTCCCAAATCCTTCGACAAGCTCAGGATGACTCACGCTCTTTTACATGAGACATTTTTTTTAAATCTAATTCCTAACGCAAAATAACATTCCTGTTTCAACAAAGCATACCTTAAAACTTATTAAAGCAATTAAGTAATTTATATGCTAAAGAAATAATTTTATAGGATGAATTTATCGCAAAAAACACCTCAATCAATTTGGGTATTATACAGCATTTTTTTCTTTTGGGGCTTTGTGGCAGCCTCTAACACGGTGCTTATTGGCACATTTAAAGCGCATTTTAAATTATCCCAATTTCAATCGCAATTAATAGATATGGCTTTTTATGCAGCCTACTTTTTAGGCTCGCTTATTTATTTTTTATACTCTCAATTGGTAGAAGGAGATTTGCTTAACAAAATCGGCTACAAAACAGGTTTAGTGAGCGGTTTACTTATTTCTGCCGTTGGGTGTTTGGGCTTTATTCCGGCAGTAAATACACAATCTTATCCATTGCTGTTGGCATCTTTATTTTTGGTTGCCATTGGTTTTACTTTACAGCAAATAGTAGTAAACCCTTATGTAATGGTTATGGGTAGCCCTGAGACAGGCGCACACAGGGTAACCGTTGGTGGTAGCATTAATTCGTTTGGTACAACCATTGGTCCGCTATTAATCAGCTACGCTATTTTTTTTGGCTACGCTATTTTTGGCGAAACAAATAATAGTAGCACTTTAGAGAATTTATCAAGTGTAAAAACTCCTTACATTATTTTAGCTGTTGCGTTTGTATTAGCCGCTGTTATAGTTGGGGTTTCCAAATTACCTCAAGTAACTAATACTGAAAAAATAGAAGATAATTTAGGCGTATTTTCTTTTAAGCAAGTACGCTTAGGGATGATTGCCATTTTTGTTTATGTAGGTGTTGAGGTTACCATACAAAGTAATATGCCTGCTTTGTTAGAAATGCCTGATATGCTTGGTCTTCCGGCTAATCAAACCGTGCATTTTATATCCTTGTATTGGGGTAGTTTAATGATTGGGCGTTGGACGGGCGCTATATCGGCCTTTAATTTATCGGCTACAACTAAAAAAATTCTCACCGCAGTTTTGCCTCTGGCGGCTTATGCGGTAATTCTTTTGGTTAACTACATTAAATTTTCAGCCTACGGTACTCCTGAAAAAATAAATGATTTGTTGTATTACTTTCCTTGCATCATATTAATTATTTTGGGCTTTTATATGGCACAAGAAAAACCTGCTCGCACTATGATGTTGTTTGGAGGTTTGGGTACATTACTTATGTTGGCGGGTATGCTTACCAAAGGGTATGTAGCTACTTATTTATTTATTAGCGGAGGATTATTTTGTTCGGTTATGTGGCCTTGCATTTTTTCATTAGCACTTGCAGGCCTTGGTAAATATACCAATCAGGCTTCTTCACTTTTGGTAATGATGATTTTAGGAGGCGCCATTATTCCGCCATTGCAAGGATTATTATCAGATAAAACGGGCATCCATTTCTCATATATTGTACCTTTGTTGGGCTTTGTTTACTTGGCGTATTTTGGGTTTAAAGTAAAAGCAGTTTTAAAACAACAAGGACTTAATTTTGATGAGCAAACAAGCAGACATTAGATTTGAGTATAGAGATTTGAGACACATTAAACAAAAATGAAAAATACACATCGTAATATATTTTATTTCTCACATTTCATGTCTCGCGTCTCACGTCTCCTAATTCTTATTTCTTTATTCTTGCCTCTTACTTCTAATTCCCAAACAACCCGCGTGCTTTTTGTGTTTGATGCTTCCAACAGTATGAAAACAATGTACGATGGCAAACCTCGTATCGAAAAGGCAAAAGAACTTTTCTATAAATTTATTGATAGTTTAAATCATCGTAAAAATTATGAATTTGCTTTGCGTATGTATGGCAGCACGGTAAAGTACCCTCCCGGAGATTGCAATGATAGCAAGTTGATGGTTCCGTTTGCAAAAAATAATGTTCAAAAAATAAAAGATTTTGTAAAGGCAGTTCAGCCTACAGGTATAACACCTATTGAGCATTCGCTTACGCAATCGGCAAACGATTTTCCGGATACAAAAGCAATCAACACAATAATTTTAATTACAGATGGTATTGAAGAGTGCGGGGGAGACCCCTGCAAAGCCAAGCTAGCACTGCAAGAAAAAGGCATCATTTTAAAACCCTGTATTATTGGTATTGGTTTAACTATTGAACAAGCAAAGGCTTTTGATTGCGTTGGAAATTATTTTAGCTACGAGGATGCAAATGCGTTTTCTAAAACACTTGATTATGTTACATCACAAACGTTGAACAGAACAACCGCGCAGGTTAATTTATTGGATGTATCATCTAAGCCAATAGAAACCAATGTAAACATGACTTTCTATAACGAAAAAACAGGTGATGTAATGTATAACTACGTGCATAGTTTAAATGTAAAAGGTAACCCCGATACGATACCGATGAATGAAACGAAGCAATACACTGTTATTGCAAATACTATTCCGCCAAAGCAAATAGAGCATGTTAAACTAAATATTGGCACACACAATGTAATACCTATTGATGCGCCGCAAGGAAGTTTAACCATTAAACGAGGTGTTGGTATTTATAACAATAACGAAAGAGCAAAATGTGTGGTAAGACAAGCGGGCATCATGAAAACTTTACATGTATTAGATATTAATAGCTATGAAAAATTTATTGTTGGCGAGTATGATGCAGAGATTTTAACTTTGCCACGCTCGTATTTATACAAACTAAATATTTTACAAAGCATTACAAAAAGTATTGATATAGAAGATGCCGGACAAATTAAATTAACCTTTCCTGATGCAGGAGACGGTTGCATTTTAAAAGAAGATAAAGGCCAATTAATTTGGGTTTGTAATTTGCAATCAACCAAAACAAAACAAGATTTTAATTTGCAACCCGGTAATTACAGAGTTACCTTTCGCTCTAAATCATTGAAGCAATCTATTTACACAATTGAAAAATCATTTACCATAAAATCTAACCAGCTAATTGTGGTTGATTTATATAGATAAAATAATTATGGCAGTAAAAAAAATAAATGCACCCAAGCGAAGCGAACAGATGAGCACCGATAAAAATAATAGCACGCGAATAAATCAACCTATAGGAATTTTTGATTCGGGTGTTGGCGGGTTAACCGTTGCCAGCGCTATTGCAAAGGCTTTACCTAATGAACAAATTATTTATTTTGGGGATACAGCCCATCTTCCGTATGGAGATAAATCGGCAGATAGTATTAAATATTATTCGATACGTATTGCGCAATTTTTATTAGAACAAAATTGTAAAATAATTGTTATTGCCTGCAATACCGCATCTGCCTTGGCTTACGAAACGGTGAAAGATTTTGTGGGAAATAAAGTTACTGTAATTGATGTGGTTAATCCAATTGTAAATGAAATTGTGCAAAACAAAAAATTAAAGCACATTGGTGTAATTGCAACCAAAGGCACCATAAAAAGTGATATCTATGCCAAGAAAATAAAGCATCTTTCAAAAAATGTGGAAGTGGCATCTTTAGCTACGCCTTTACTGGCTTCAATGATTGAAGAAGGGTTTTTTAATAATAAAATTTCGCGCACGGTTATCCATGATTATTTATCTCGTCCGAAATTGAAAAAAATAGATTCTTTAATTTTGGCTTGCACACACTATCCTTTAATAAAAAAAGAAATTGAAGAATTTTATAAAGGAAAAGTAAAAATTTATGATAATGCTGAAGCTGTTGCTAAAACAGTTGCCGAGGTTCTTACCAAAGAAAAATTATTAGCGACTAAAAAAAATAACAAGCACAAGTTTTACATAAGCGATTACACTAAATCGTTTGAAGAAACTTCTAAAAACTTTTTTAAGAGTAAGATAAAACCAACGCAGGCCGCTATTTGGAAGTAGATTTTTTAAAACTCAATCTCTAACAAAACCGGACAATGATCGCTGTGCAAGGCATCAGGTAAAATGGCTGAACGTTTTAGTTGCGATTGTAAATTTTTGGTAACCATATTGTAATCTATACGCCAACCCAAATTTTTGCCGCGGGAACCTGCGCGGTAACTCCACCAACTGTATTGGTGAGGTTCTTGGTTAAAATGCCTAAAACTATCTACCCAACCAGCTTCTACAAATTTATCAAACCACTCGCGCTCTTCAGGTAAAAAACCAGATGTATTAGCATTGCTTTTAGGGTTGTGTATGTCTATAGCTTTATGACAAATATTATAATCTCCGCTAATGATAAGCTTTGGACGCTCCTTTTGCAATTTAGTAACGTAATTTAAAAAATCATCCAGCCATTTCATTTTAAAGGCTTGGCGCTCATCGCCACTACTACCGCTAGGGTGGTAAGCACTTATAACACTTATATCGCCAAAATCGGCACGCAAAATTCGGGCTTCATCATCGTAGGCTTTAATACCGCAGCCGTAAACCACATTATCTGGTTTTATTTTGCTTAAAATGGCAACACCACTATACCCCTTTTTTTGTGCCGAGTACCAGTAATGGTATTTATAGCCCAACTCTTCAAAAACAGCAATATCTACCTGTTCTTTTTCAGCTTTAATTTCTTGCAGACAAAGTACATCGGGGTTTGCAGCTTTAAGCCATTGTATTAACCCTTTGTTAAGGGCGGCACGTACGCCATTTACGTTGTAGGTTATTATCTTTTTTTTCATACTATTGTGTTACAAAAATACTTGTTAAAAACGTTACTTATTTATTATTATTACTATATTTGAGCAGTTTGTTAATATTAAATAAAACTATGAAGTCAAAATATTTGTTATTGCTGCTGTTTTGGGTAGTGAGTACGCTTGGTTTTTCTCAGTTTAAATTTAACGAATACTCTTGTGCTAACGTTGGTGGCGTGATAGACCCTATTGGTAATGGAGTTGAGAGTACTCCGGATTGGGTAGAGTTGATTAATACTGTAGGTGGTACTACTCCTCAAAAACTTTCTGGTTGGTATTTAAGTAATGATAGGCAGAACCTATTTAAGTGGCAAGTGCCTTTGTACAACAATACCAACATTATGGTGGATAGCTTTAATGTACAGGTTATATTTTTATGTACACATAATAAGTCTATAAGCAATCCGGCAGGGGTTAATGCAGGCTCAACAAAAATAGATTTACACACTAATTTTCAATTAAATCAAACACAACCCGGTGGGGCTTGGTTGTATCTTACTAAAGTTTTAGGAAGCACTAAACCAACAGATTCTGTTCTTATAAAACGTAATCAACCAGATCATTCTTGGGGTAAACCTAATAGTGATAGCGCTGCATATTATGTTCCTAATCACGGTATTACAGATACAGCCTTTAATCAAAATACAGTTGCTTGGAGTCTTTATCCGGTAAATAGTGCAGGTAAAAAAAATCCGAGAAACCCATACCCTTTATATTCAACTTCTACCAGAATGTGGTATAAAGATTACGCACCTACGCCTAAATTAATGATTAAGCCGGGGTATTATACAACTGGCGCCCTTTCAAGTTTTACTATAAAAGATACCACCTGGACAACCATGACACAGGCTATTGCAGCTCATAAAGATAGTATAGAAATATTTGCTACTACAAATTGTACTACACCGCTTCCTTTTGCTTTTGGCATTACCCCAACAGGCGATATTGTTGATGCGGGGCCAAATGCCTCAACAGGCTCGGGTAACGTACCCACACCCTTTGCGGTGCCTTATTGGTCTGCAACAACTTCGCCTCCAACTTTAGTTGGCGTTGTAGTTAGAGCTATTGCCCATGATCAATCTGTTCCGCCAAAATATTTAGATAGTTTTGAGGCTTATGGCGGTTATGTATTAGATTCTGTTTATCACATGGGAGCTATTTGTTCGTGTATAGATACCACAGCTTTATTTATGACCGGAACTAAAGATACGGTTTCTGCTATTTACAGTTATTTAGATAATAAATATCATAGCAATAAAGAATTGTTTAAAAACCAAGGACAAGCACTTATTAAAAAAATAGATTTTTTAAATAGAACAGGACCAACTACTGGCTATACACAGTGGCAGTTTCAATTTAGATCTGAAGATGAGTATGGTTATAACTACACTAATAAATATGGTTTTTATACTGATCCTCTTTTGGGTGCAAGTACACGCGCTGATTTTCCGGAATTAGTATTTCGTTCAGGTTCTGAAGAAAATTTCTTAAAAGGTGGTGTTGGTGGTGGTGCTCATCATGGGGCTACGCATTTGCGCGATTTTTTTAATCATACTGTAACTAAACGCCATAAGTTAGATTTTGAATCATCACATTATGTACCTACTTATATGTTTATAAATGGCATAAATCATGGTATTTATTACATTAAAGAACCTATAGATTCTACATACATAAAATATTACTATAACCATAATCGTTCTGAAATTATTGCGAATGATTTAAAACCTGTATTATTAGCAACCCAAGGAACACCTTCAATATCACAAAATGTAGCACTATCCGGCACAAAAACTGGTTGGAGTAATTTTTACAGTTGGGTAATGAGTAATGCTACAGATGTTAGAAATCCTGGTATTTACAGTCAAATTGCAGATTCTCTAGATCTTCAATCTTTTACTGAGTATAACTTTTATAACATGTATAGTGTAAATACAGATTATGTTAAGCGTCAGGCATTATGGTGGAGAGGTGTAAAATCTGATACCAGCGACCACAGTGATCGTAGATGGCGTTTTGGGTTGAGTAATACTGATCTTACCTGGCAATTTGGAGGTAACTATACGGGCATTTCAGATAATTCAGCAACAAGTTCTCCTTGCGATTATGTAAATGCTTTTGGTTCGGCACCATCATCTAATTACCCGTTAATGCCATTGTTTACTAAATTAATGACCAATGATACTTTTATGTCTAACTTCTTTGCGAGGTATCAGGATTTGATAAATACTTCGTACTCTTGTGATTCGTTGACCATACATTTAGCTTATGTAAGGTCATTACTAAACCTTGATATAAAACATCATAGTTATATGAATTTAAATGGTGATTCATCTAAATTTTGGAATGCCATGGTAGATTCTATGAAAGTATTTATTATGTCGCGTTGTTCTTTAGCTGTGCAAGGTATTACAGCCAGCACTTGTTTTCATCAATTTGATGGGCCTTATAACTTATGTTTAGATGTTGCACCAAAAGATGCTACTTCAAACCCGGGTTATATAAAATACAACTCATTAACACTAAATACTTTTCCTTGGAATAATAAATACATAGATAGCGTAACCTACATTGCAAAAGCAATTCCCGATTCTAATTATGTTTTTGATCATTGGGAATCTGATTATAAATTAAGTCCGTCTAACTCAAGTGATAGCGTTACTTTTTATGTAAATAAAGATTCTAAACATTGTATGACGGCCGTATTTAAAATAAGACCGGCTTATGAAACATACGGCTCACCAATGTTGCCAACTGCTTTTTCACCTAACGGAGATGGTAATGATGACATACTAAATATATATGGTATAGCAAATGCAACTACCTACGATTTTGAAATTTATAACCGTTGGGGCGAGCAAGTATTTGCATCTAAAGATAAAACACAAGGCTGGGATGGTACATTTAATGGTGCAGCAGCTCCTGTGGGAGTTTACGCTTATAGATACAATATTGTAGTAAGCGGAAAAACGTATAATAAAAAAGGTAGTTTTACACTTCTAAGATAAAATATGTACACGCGTAAAATAATTTTAAACCTATTTTTTCTTTGCACTTTTGGCGTATTTGCACAAGACGTGCATTTTTCGCAATTGAACCAATCACAATTATTAATTAACCCGGCTAATGCTGGTTTTTTTGATGGATATGCGCGTGCTGTATTAAATTATCGCACGCAATGGACTGCTGGCAGCGCTCCATATCAAACTATCATGGCTGCATTTGATGCTAATGCAGGTATAAAAAAATCGCGCTCAGCTTTTATGGGCTTTGGAGGTTACATTTACCAAGATAAAGCATCAACCGGAAATACAAGCTGGAAAACACTTAATGCTGATTTAATGGCTAATATGGTTGTTAGCATTGGTAAATCTGCTAAGTTGAGTGGTGCCATTGGTGCCGGTATTGGGCAAACTACAACCAATAACAGCAATTACTCTTGGGGCGTTCAATACGATGGTTCTCAGTTTAATACCAACTTACCTAATAACGAAAGCTTTAACAACAGTCGCAATTTCACTTGGTTTGATTTATCATCTGGGGTAAATTTAGATATCGATAAAATAACGCAACAATTTACGCACAACAATCGTTACCATTTACGCATAGGTTTTGCTGGATACCATTTAAATCAACCTAAATTGGTATTTACAACTAATGATGCGCAGATTATTGCACGTAGGTTTGTAATAAGTTCTCAAGCACGTTTTGATATAAAAGAATCTCCGGTTAGTATTTTGCCAAGCGTTATTTACATGTGGCAAGGGCAAGCCAAACAATTAAACTTGGGTACTTTTATGCGCTATCGCTTTAAAGACGAATCAAAAACAACTGGTTTAAAAAGCGAAACAGCCTTACATATTGGTTGTTATTATCGTGTTGGAGATGCTATTATACCGCAGTTTATGTTAGAGTTTAAAAGCATTATGTTTGGTTTTTCTTACGATCAAACGGTATCTGGCTATAAGCAAGCTAACCGTGGTTTAGGTGCTTTTGAGGTTAGTCTTTCTTGGACAAACTTACGTAACTCATTATTCAAACAACGTCGCGAATTTAACGGCGGTGGAAAAGGCACTCCGCCACCAACATCAAATGCTAAAGATAATTAGCCTTTAAAAATTTCTCCGTTTAAAATTACTGTTTCAATTAAATTGCTGCCAAACGAGTATGCAATATAATCGGTAGAAGGAATTGATTTTGTAATAAACAAATTTGCTTTTTTTCCAATGGTTATACTGCCCAATTCTTTTTCTACTCGCATAGCATACGCACTATTTAAAGTGGATGCATTGATAGCTTCGTTTGGTGTAAGTTTATATTGTATGCAGGCAATGCTTTGCATTAAATTCATATTACCCGTTGGACTTGTACCCGGGTTAAAATCGCTGGCAATAGCTAATGGTAAGCCCGCATCAATCATTTGGCGTGCAGGTGGGTTAGGTAAGCTAACAAAGTAAGCTGCACCCGGCAATATGGTTGGCATGGTGTTAGAATTAAGCAAAAGTTTTATATCAGCATCTTTTACAAACTCTAAATGATCTACACTAATGGCATTGCATTTTACGCCGGCTTCAACACCACCTGTATGACTCATTTGTTCGGCATGTACTTTAGGTGTAAGTCCGTATTTTCTCCCGGCTTCTAAAATTTCAATGGTTTCATCGAATGAGAAATAATTTTGCTCGCAAAAAATATCAATAAACTCGGCCAGTTTTTCTTCGGCAACTGCCGGAATCATTTCATTAATTACTAAATCTATATATCCTCTTTTATTTTGTTTGTAAGCTAAAGGAAACGCATGTGCCCCCAAAAAGGTTGATTTTACAGTAAGGTTGGTGTGCTCTTTTATTTTTTTAATTACACGAAGCATTTTTAATTCGCTGTCTAAACTTAAACCATAACCACTTTTAATTTCTACGGCTCCTGTACCTTGCAAAATAATTTCGTGTAAACGAGGAAGCGCTTGTTGTATCAATTCTTCTTCACTGGCATCTTGTAATTTTTTTGAAGAATTTAAAATACCGCCGCAACGTTGTGCAATTTCTTCGTATGATAAACCTTTAATTCTATCTGTAAATTCTTGTTCTCTACTTCCTGCATAAACTATATGCGTGTGACTATCTACCCAACTTGGAAAAACCATTTTACCTGCGGCATCAATTACCTGCAAATCTTTCCAATCTGCAATGCCCGGAAAATCGCTCATAGAGCCGTAATCAGCAATTACGCCATTGTCAATAGCCAGCCAGGCATCATCTAAAAATGGAAGTGTATCCATTTCTTTTCCAACTATTTTTTCTACTTGTGCATCTCTTAACTGCACTAATTTTTTTATATTTTTAATCAGTATTTTTTGCACCGGAATAAAATTTGCTCACACAAAAATAGTGTATTAATAACATAAATTAACGGATAGATACGCTATTTTGTTTTCTCACTGATCTTTATCAGAAATAAAAATATAATATAAGCGTACCTTTGTCGTTATAAAGCAAATGAAAATAATAGCGAGAGTTGGTGTGATATTAATATTTGTTGGAACTATTTTTTTTCTGACAACTTGCACAGAAAAAGCTATGGACCCTAATGTTTGTTTTAATGAAAACATTCTGCCAATTTTTGTATCTAAATGCTCTATGAGTGGTTGTCACTCGCCGGGTTCAAGAAGAGGAGATTTTACTACCTATGAAGGCATTATGAGAGATGTAACTGCCAAGCATCCTTTGCGAAGTTCAGTTTATACTGTTATATCAGGATTAAACCCAAGTATGCCACCTAAAAATTCTGCTCAATTAACCACGCAGGAGATATTTTATATTAAAGCATGGATTAGTATGGGCGCCTTAAACCAATCTAATTGCACGGTGTGTGATACTACTCAATTTAAGTTTGCTACTGATGTGCAACCAATTATTAATAACTGGTGTGTTGGTTGTCATAGCACATCAAATGCAGGGGGAGGCTATGATTTATCAACTTATGCAGGTATAGTGCATTCTATTACTAGCAACAGATTTTTGGGTTCTATAAAGCATAGTGCTGGTTATAGTGCCATGCCACAAAATGGAAATCAACTTTCTGGTTGTCAAATTTCAAAAATCCAAAGTTGGATTAATGCAGGTTATCCCAATAACTAATTTTTAAACAAATCAAATTCCTCTAAATTAGCCTTGTACTTCGGGTTTCTATCTTTTTCAACCTTGTAAATTAAATTACCCAAATCTTTTAAAAAGGGTAAACCTAATTTGTCGTATTCATATTTTCCGGTGCCAACTATATCACGTTCGTTAAGATACATGGTTGCAGACAACATAAATTCTACATTGTTTTTTACATCAACTACATACGCGCAATCACTTAAAAAACCGTAGGCTCTGCCAACAATATTAAATACGCGTACACTATCACTTGGCACAGTTGGCGATGAACTACCATAGTAAATAAATTTCTTAAACGAATCGTAATAATCTTTTGTATTGTAGGCCGGATAAAGGCTTTCACGTGGGTACATGCCTAAATACTTCATCAAAAATTGCCAATCATCTGTAGTAATATTATACCCGTTTTTTTTATCGATGTGATTATAGAAAACCAATCGCCTTAAAATTTCATGACAGTTTGCTAAGCTCATAAAATTATGTTCGCTAAAATCTTTTGGTTGATAAATGCGCTTACCAAATTCGTTGGTATGCGCCTTTCCCGCTTTAGCATTTGGCAACGGATTAGGTTTATTGTAAGTGTAAAAAGTTAAAGGTTGATAACATAGGGTATCTCCTTTTTCTGATAAAAAACAAACCGGCGAAGTAATTTTAGTAGTGTCTCCTTTACAAGAACCATCTAAACGATTAACAATACGAATGTTTGGAAAGTCCCATTTTTCGAGGGTTTGATGCACATAATCGCAACCTAAAAACTCATAGATGCGCGCAAAAGCATAATTATCGCTCACTAAAAACATTTTCTTAATGTAGTGTGCTACACTTGGGTAGCGGTTTTCAGCCGTAGTGTCTTTCGAAACTTTTTTTTGGCAACTGCAGGCACTATCTGTAATTAGGGTTGTGTTTCTATCTACGTGATATTTTTTTAGGCTGCTTACTTTTTCTAAAGCCATAATAGAAACAGGCAATTTTACAAGGCTTGCAGGGTAAAAAAACTTATTACTATCAACGTTCCAATAATAATTTTTAAAACTTGGATTATTATTTTTATCGCGCGTAATGCGGGTATAAATTACTTGTAATTTATACTTTTTAGGATTGCTTAAAAGTTTGGTATGATGAGGCAAACCCATGCGCATCAGGCTATCCAAATAAATAGATTTTTTTTGCGAAAATGCATTTACGCAGCAAAAAAGTAAAAAAAACAGCGCTATTTTATTTTTTGGAAGCATTAGTTAAGCAATTTTTAAAGTTACTTGTTTTTCAATAAAAACAGATAGGTTTACAACCTTTTTAATACTTTCGTGCATCAAATTCATAAACAAATTGAAACCAAAAAATTTATACTTAGTTATTATAACCTGTATTTTAACTTTTAAAATACAGGCACAAACACATACGGGTTTATGCTTTATACAAGCCGCAGGTTCTCCAATTACTACTGGTAATTATACTGGTGGGATTGCCACAGGTGATTTTAATAATGATGGTAAACAAGATTTTATAGTTTGTGTTGATACGCATTTATCGGTATACTTAGGTGTTGGCGATGGCACTTTTACCGCAGGCGTACATATTTCTGCTATCTATCCTTCATATGTTGCGGTTGGTGATTTTAATAGCGATGGTAAAAAAGATATAACATTCACATCTTCAAATAATCTTGTTTGTGTTTGTTTAGGTAATGGTATTGGAGGTTTTGGTACAGCAACTGCATATAGCAATATCAATTATAATTCTAAGTTTCTCGCTGTAGCTGATATTAATAAAGATGGAAAGCAAGATATTATAGTAGAGTCAAACATTAATTATTTTGTATT
>CAIXZI010000242.1 GCA_903923915.1 uncultured Bacteroidota bacterium | reverse complement strand
GCCTGAGCAATTTTAGCGCCCATATATCTATCCATACCATTTTTACCTGAAGGTAGTGTAGCATCAGAAAAACAACCAGCCCAACCGTTTAAAGTATCAAGCATTTGTGCCTGAAGCATTCTAACAGCATTAGTTTGACCACTTTCTAAAATATTCCAAGTAGTTCCATCATCTCCGGTAATAGAGGTTACGTAAGCACTTTTTGCTTTATTAATACCTACCGACATATAAGAGTTAGCACCCGGTACAGTACAAATATCATTAAATCCAATAGAAACGTTTGTGGTAGCTGTTGGAATTGCTAACCAAGTTGCACCACCATCAGATGTTCTAGCTAAGTTGTAAACAGATGTAGCTGCGGTAGATGATTGTCCCCAAGCTAAACCATTTAAAGAATTTCTAAACGCAACACCTTCTACTTGCCCTGTTAAACCTGCAATTACAGTAGCATTTACAGTCCAAGTTTTACCGCTATCGGCTGATGCGTAAACGCGTGCTTTGTTTGTTCCAAACCACATATGAGAACCGTATGTAGTATAGCAATTTGTAAGACCATATTCTCCAGACAGTGGGTTTGGAAGATTAGCATCAGCTACTCGTGTCCAAGTAGTACCACCGTTATTAGTACGCCATAATTCAAATTCAGTACCGCTTCCGCTAGTATTGCCATTAGGGTCTCCTAAAGCTAAACCGTTATTTGCATCCCAAAAATGAACAAAATCAGGAAAATTACTAGCGCCTGTAAACATGGTTAAAGAGTCTGATGCGTTTGTCCAGGTAAGACCTCCATTAATTGTTTTTCTGATTACTCCGCTGCCACCATCGGCTGCTTTTTCAAAGCA
This sequence comes from uncultured Bacteroidota bacterium, assembly GCA_903923915.1. GTDB lineage: Bacteria > Bacteroidota > Bacteroidia > B-17B0 > Aurantibacillaceae > PALSA-968. The sequence continues at coordinate 3,961 of CAIXZI010000242.1, read as the reverse complement.
AGCTACATATGCAATAGCCGTATCTACGGCTGATATGTTTGCTGCGTTATATGTGTTGGTATCAGGTAAAAACATGCCTTTAGAAAAACTTTGCCCACCATTTTTTGTACGTACAAATACATTAGAAGTTCTTGTTGTGTTTGAACCATCAAATGCTACAGCCCAAATAGTGCTGGTATCTACAGCACTCATATAACGAATACCCCAAGAGGTATCAACCTTAATATCATAAGGTTTCCAAATAGTTGATTGACTATAAGCTGCTCCTATACCGGCAACAAATAGCGATAATGTAAGTAAGATTTTTTTCATTTTTTTATTGATTTTTTTGTTTTAAAGTTTGTCAAAGATAAAATATTCTGCTTTAACAGCAAGCGTTATTTCTTCTTAAAAGTTGAAATGAAATTTTTAGTAAAATCGCTCAGCACAAGGGTTCCGCTCATTAAAGCACGCTCTACTAGCAGTGTATCCCAGTGTTCTGTGCCTTCCCACATTACTTTTTTAAGCATTTTCATGGCTTCGGGGCTACTTTCGGCTAATTTTTGTGCTAAAGCTAAAATGGCTGCATCCATTTCTTCGTTGGTTTTAAATATATCAGCATATAAGCCTTTTTGTTTTGCAAAATGGGCATCGTGCCATTCGCTGGCATTAATGGTAAGTTGACAAAATGCAGAAGTACCCATTTTACGCTCCACAGCAGGGCCAACCACAAACGGACCAATACCAACCGCCAATTCGCTTAATTTTATGGCAGCATTTTCGTTAGCAAAAGTATAATCTGCGGCAGATGCAAGTCCTACACCACCACCAACTGCTTTGCCCTGCACACGTGCAATAACAAATTTGGGTGCTTTGCGCATAGCATTTATAACACCCGCAAAGCCCGAAAAAAAGCGCTTGCCTGTTTCTATATCATTAATGGCTATTAACTCATCAAAAGATGCACCTGCACAAAAGGCTTTATCTCCGTCACTTTTTAAAATAATAACCTTTGCTTCGGCATTATTGCCCACTTTTTCTATTTCTTTGGCCAATGCGCGTAAAATTTCGCCCGGCAACGAATTGCTTTGCGGGTGAAAAAATGTAACCGTGGCTATACCATTTTCAATTTTACTTTTTACATATCCGTTTTCCATGTTATTATTTTGTTTTTTTTCAAAAGTAGAAAAATCAGTTCTAAAAAGTACCTTTGTGTAGTTTTTTTATGCGAGTTAAATTATTTTTCACCATTTTATTTTCTGTTTTATTTTTGTTTTCACAGGCAATAGGGGGTGATTCTATTCTTATAAAAAAAATAAAAAACACCAAACTATTAGTTATTCCGGTGGTTTTTTATGCCCCCGAATCTAAATGGGGCGCTGGTGCTGCGGGTGTAATACGCTTTAAACCAAAAAACGAACCAGATAGCATGCGCCATTCTAATATTATGTTTGCTTTTTCGGTTACTCAGCTGGGTCAGATAGTTTTGGGTGCTCCGTTTCAGCTTTGGTTTAATAAAGAAAAATATAACATTTATGGCGAAGCGGCCTATCAAAAAGTTAATTACTTATTTTTTGGAGTGGGTAATCATGTACCTACCTATTTTAGAGAAAGATATTTTGCTACCTATCCTCGCATACGTTTAGCAGCTTTAAAACGTATTTACCCGCATTTGTATTTAGGCTTCAGGTATTTTTTTGATTATACAACTATCACTCAACTAAACGATACGGGTAAACTTATTAAGGGAACCATTTCGGGAAATAAAGGTGGCATAATATCTGGCTTAGGCGGAACTATAAAATACGACAATAGAGATAATCAATTTTATGCCACCAAAGGATACTATGTAGAGTTGTTTGCTCTAACCAACAGTATAGCCACCGGAAGTAATTACAGGTTTGATAAATATTCATTAGATGCATCAACCTACCTTGCTTTGCCTTATAAGCAGGTATTGGCGTTTAATGCGTATGCTGTTGTAACAACGGGTAATGTGCCTTTTTATCAAATGGCGCTGCTTGGAGGCGAAAAAAAAATGCGTGGTATATACGAAGGGCGCTATAGAGATAAAAATAGTTGGATTTTACAGGCAGAATATCGTGCACAATTATTTTGGCGTTTGGGTGCGGTTGCTTTTGCAGCTATTGGCAATGTTGCACCACAAATAGATCAGTTTAACTTAAAATACACCCACTTTACCTATGGGGCAGGTATTAGAGGTTTAATTGATAAAAAACAACACCTCAATTTGCGCTTTGATGCAGGTGTTAACAACAAGCATTTAAATTACTACTTTACCATTGGAGAATCTTTTTAATATGATAAACATACCGTATTTAAAACCAAATGATAAAATTGCTATTGTAGCTACTGCCAGAAAAATAGCCGCAGAAGAACTTTTGTTTGCAATCAATACCCTTAAAAAATGGGGTTTACAGCCTGTATTGGGTAAAAACATCTATGCTGTAGAAAATCAATTTGCCGGAAGTGATGCTGAGCGTGCTGAAGATTTGCAATGGGCCATTAATGATGATGAAATTAAAGCTGTAATTATTGCTCGCGGTGGTTATGGCACAGTTAGAATTATTGATGCGGTTGACTTTACTAAATTAAAAACAAATCCAAAGTGGATTATTGGATACAGCGATGTAACCGTTCTTCATTCACATATTCATACGCACATTGCTACTCCTACCATACATGCAACCATGCCAATTAATTTTAATAAGAATGATGAAGCCGTTGAAACACTAAGAAAATGTTTGTTCGGCGAAAAAAATTCATATCAATTTGAAGTCAATACATTAAATAAAACAGGGGAAGCTGCTGGCATTTTAGTAGGCGGTAATCTTTCTTTACTCTATGCTTTATCAGGTACAGCAAGTGATATTAATACAAAAGGTAAAATTTTATTTCTGGAAGATTTGGATGAGTATCTGTATCATATTGATAGAATGATGCTTAATTTAAAACGAAGCGGAAAGCTAAAACATCTTAAAGCACTTGTTATTGGAGGTTTTACAGATATGAAGGATAACATCATTCCATTTGGTAAAACAGCCGAAGAAATAATTTTAGATGCCGTAAAAGAATATAATTACCCGGTATGTTTTAATTTACCCGCAGGGCATATAGACCGTAATCTTGCTCTTTATTTTGGAAAAGAAGTTAATTTAAAAGTTGATGCAATTAATTGCGTATTAACTTTCTAAAATAGCAAAAGCCGCTTATTAGGCGGCCCTTACTTAAATTAAAAAAAACAAAATTATTTTTTAGGAGTTTCTTCTTTTTTACCTTCTCCTTTTTTCTCGCCTTTGTGTTCACCTTTATGTTCGCTTTTGTGGTCATTGGCTTTTTTCTCACCTTCTTTATGCTCTTTTTTCTCACCTTCTTTTTTAGCAGGTTCTTGTTGTGCATTCATTGTTAAACTACCTACTAATAAAAACGCGGCTACTGTTGCAATTATTTTTTTCATAAAATTTGTTTTTTAATGCCTGGCACAGACAAGCGTTTTTTTTGTTGAACTGTTTCTGTACATAACAGCAACGGCTAAAATACAAAACCCATGCCAAACTGATGTTAAATAAAATAATTGATTAGTTAATAAATGCTAATACTATAAATAGTGACTTAAATCAGCAAAACGCCATAACTACCTATCCATTCCTACCTTATCGCCACCACAATACTGCTGTATGTATTGAATGGCAATATCGCTACCAAGCTGATCGGCTTTGTTTAAGTCCTCGCAAGCGCCCTTTCTATCTTTACTGGCCATTTTTATGGCTGCACGATTTACATAAACAGATGGATAATCTACTTTCAATTTTATACAAAAACTAAAATCTTCTAGCGCAGCCACATTTTGTTTTAAGCCACCTTTAGCCGTTCCTCTAAAATTGTAAGCAATGTAACTTTTAGGGTTTAATTTTATGGCTTCGTCTAAATCTTTAATAGCTCCCGAAAAATCGTTTACATT
>CAIXZI010000241.1 GCA_903923915.1 uncultured Bacteroidota bacterium | reverse complement strand
GGGTTGGTGCCCTGCTCGACAGTTTTGTGTATATTTGAAGTGCAGTTTTTCAAATGAAGTTTGGTAGTAAATCCGCCATCTTCGCTTAGCTGCAAACCGTTAGCGGCAAGCTTAGTGGACAATTAACTTAGACAACAATGGCAACAGACAAAGAATTCCAAGCGACTTCCGACAGCAAGAAGGAGATAGTAAAAAATCTACCAATAATAAAGCTGTACGAAAACGACGACCTTATCCTTTTCACAACTCCTGACAGCTTTAAGGAACTCATGGAAGAATGGCTTGAGTTACATCCGCACCTAAAAGAAGACGCTCATCTAATGCGCTTGGTTTTAAATGAAGTTCGCGAAAAATCTGTCATCAACTGCTACGAGATTTGCACCAAAAATAATTTACATCACCGGTTGACCTATCGTGTCGCGGACTTTCTTGACAATGGGAAATGCTATATCTTTAATAAGAAAACGGCGACATTTGAAGAGAAAATTGAAGTTGAAACATATAGCTTCCAACTTGCTCCAATGGTCGGATCAAGCGGAAGAAAATATTCTTTACCAAATGCGCCTTTTTTTGAAACTGAAGACTCGACAAGTTAAAAGACAACAAAATGATATACAAATTGACAGAGAAAAATAAATTCGGTGGACATACTTATCAAATAAAACTCGATTCTATTTTTCACATCTTCATTAACGAGACCAATGCAAATTCTTACTCGGTTGACTTCAAAGAGTGGAAATGGTTCAATTATAAATTACATTTCTCTTTCATTTCAAATGGCGACTTAAAAGAAACCGTTAGACAGACTTTCGAGAAAACATACGACTTTTTCAGTCGTAATTCAGACTACGCCTGGACACGAGAACAGATGACAAATAAACTCAATCAGACACTTGAAATTGTCGACATGCTGAAATAAGCCAGCCGCTAACAGCGCCTAAAGGTCAACGCGGGTGACTACGGAATAAAAAGTTTTGTATCTTTAAATTAAGTTTTGTGCGCGGTAGACGGTTGGTTTTTCAAACCCGCGTGTGACCCTTAGGCGCGAAACGTTAGCGGTAAGCATTAGGACACATTCCGTAGACATCATACGACAGACTTACCCGCAATCTTTTGTCTATGCTCTTCGCCCCATTTAGTCATTGACTGAATGACTGGAGTAAGTGTCAGAGCATAATCGGCAAGGACATACTCAACGGACACAGGCGAAGTGTCATAAACGGTTCTCACAACTAACTGGTTTGCTTCCAAATCTTTCAATTCCTTTGACAAAACACGGTTCGTGATTTTTGGAATACTTTTTTGTAAATCTCTAAATCTATTATTGCCATAATATAAAGAGATTATAATTGGCAATTTCCATTTTCCACTAATTACATAAAGCGTGTCTTGAACAAATTTTATTTTGTCCTGAACTTTTTTATTGTTTAATTCCATTTTGGTATCCTTTAGTATATCAATATCAAAAGTATACTAATTTTGAATTAGTTTTGTATCTCACTTAAAAAAAGTAAAATGACAAAAACAATTTTTATTACAGGAGCTTCAACAGGTTTAGGAAAAGCAACCGCTAAACTATTTGCAGCCAAAGGTTGGAAAGTTATCGCAACGATGCGTAACCCAGAAAACGAAAGAGAACTAAATCTTATAGACAACATTACACTGTTGCCGTTAGACGTAACAAACTTTGACCAAATAAAGGACACAACACTAAAAGCAATTGCTTTAGAAAATATTGATATAGTGTTCAACAACGCAGGTTACGGCTTATTTGGACCTTTGGAAGCATTTACAGATGAACAAGTACAACGACAGCTTACGACAAATTTACTTGGTGTAATTCGTGTAACACAAGCATTTATTCCACACTTCCGAGAAAAAAAAAGTGGCTTGTTTATTACAACAACTTCGCTTGGTGGACTAATGGCATATCCGCTATGTTCTACTTATCATGCTACAAAATGGGCTTTAGAAGGTTGGAGTGAAAGCATGTCTTTTGAATTAAAACAATTGGGAATAGGCATCAAAACAGTTTCGCCAGGAGGTATAAAAACTGATTTCAGTAGTCGCTCTTTAGAACTTACTTCACATCCAGCATATAAAGACCAAATTGACAAATTGACCACCATGTTTTTAGACAATCCAACAAGGATGGAATCTTATTCCACACCCGAAGAAATTGCAGAAGTTGTTTACGAGGCAGCAACTGACGGAAAAGATAAGTTACGTTATGTGGCAGGAGTAAATGCACAAGCATCTTATGCACGAAGATTAGAAATTGGGGACGAAGCATTCAGACAAGGAATTGAAAAAATGTGGACAGGAAGCTAAACAAAAATGCCTACCGCTAACAGCAAGCAAAAGTAAGCGGGCGGACTCGGTCATCGTTCGCGCGCAAGACAAAGGCCACTTCGTGAAATTTATTTGCGGCTCACTAATAAAGTAAGTATCTTCAAATAACCTTTTTGTAGGTAAAGTAAGTTGATGTTTCAAAAGCCCGACCGCCAAGCCGTAGAACGTTACCTGCAACCAGCCGACAAGAAAAATGTCGACAAGTTTCGGTAGACGTTTTAGATCCTTCCCCTTATCGTGTGACTTTAATACAGTCCAAATTAACATCTCGGTAAACGGACACAAATTTTTAGGTTTTCATTTCCCGACCGCGCTCGGCGGAGCCGTCTTTCCTATCCAAGCAAACACATTTGGTTTTTTGCAACAACATTAAAGCAAAAAACCAAAAGAGTTTGCTCCCTGCCCGCGCAAGTATCACACTAATTTTCAACAATCTATGTCTGATAATTCCGTCTTTCCCCTTACTCCCAAAATGCTATATTTGAACAACTAAATAATAAATTTTGATGGTTAAAAGTAATTTCGCTACCTTGCTCGCTAAATATATTAGCAATTAATAACTAAATATATTAGCAATTAGTAAACCCCAATTAAAATAACGAACTAAAAATGATAAGTACTAAAACTATTCAATACAAATTACCAAAGGAGTCTCTACTCCTTGTTCAAGAGCCACAAATTCGCCTTTTTGAAGATGAATTCAGGGCTTCTTTTAAAAAAGCATTCATTGGTATAGCCTTTAATCAAAGAGGTTACACAGTAAATGACAAAGTAGACAGTATTATAGATAGTAAAATTCAGACGATTGGTTTTTTCTCTGGTGCCGGTGGACTTGACATAGGTTCTCAATTAGCGGGCGCAAAAGTCATTTCAAGTTTAGACTTTGATAGAGACAGTGTTGCAACAATGAAGGCAAATAAATACTTTGCTCATACAAATCATTTTCATAAGGATATTAAAGAAATGTATGCAAAAGATTATTTAAAAATAATTAAGCAGAACAATCCAGAGAAATTAATTTTAGTCGGTGGCCCGCCATGCCAACCATTTTCAAAAGCTGGCTATTGGGTAACACATAAGAATAGACTTGGAAGTGAAGACCCAAGAAATATGATAGGACAATATTTGAGAATAGTAGCAGAATTAAAGCCAGATGGATTTATACTTGAAAATGTTGAAAGCTTATTGCATCCTAAAAATGCAGATGCCGTTTCTGATTTAAAAGCTGCAATCGATAAGTTAGGTTACAAATTTATTGTTTACAGAGCAGATGCATTAGATTTTGGTGTTCCTCAAAAAAGGAAAAGAGTATTTTTTATTGCTTCAAGAAAAAGCATTAAAGGAGAGCCTATTAAAACTCACGGCGATGAAGTAGAAATTATTTTAAATAATAAATTACTTCCACATGAACGTGTAATTGATTGGATTGGAAAATTTGATAATGATAAATTTTTTGAGCCCGAAGAAACAACTACAGGGAAAACTTACGATGAAGAATTGAAACAAATTCCTCCTGGACAAAATTATTTCGCGTTAACGGAAAGAAGCGATCACCCTAATCCAAAATTTAAGGCGAATAAACGGTTTTGGAATTTTTTATTGAAACTCCACCCTAATCAACCATCTTGGACAATTGCGGCTCAGCCCGGACCTTGGGTTGGTCCATTTCATTGGAACAACCGACGCTTAAGAGTGCCTGAGAGTGCGGCTATTCAAACCTTTCCGGAAGACTATCACTTTGTAGGAACAAGGCGTTCTATTCAAAAACAAATTGGTAATGCGGTTCCATCATTGTTAGGAAAAGCAATAGTTAAACATTTAATCTCAAGTATTTAATGAAGCCGAAAATTGTAAGCATTTTCTCTGGTGTTGGCGGCATAGATTTAGGATTTGAGAAAGCAGGATTTGAAACTGTTTTTGCTTCTGATATTTGGAATAGAGCTTGTGAATCATTAGGGAAAAATTTCCCTAATGCAGAAGTAGTTTGTGATAATATTGAGAATATCGATTTCAAAAAAATAAAGAAAAAACACAAAACTATTGACGGACTTGTTGGAGGTCCACCATGCCCACCTTTTTCAAAATCTAGATTTTATAGAAAAGAAAAAGAAAGGGGCATAAATGACGCGGATGGTTTTATGACTGTGTCAAATTATTTTAGAGCGGTTAAAGAGTTAAATCCGAAATTCTTTTTTTTTGAAAACGTTCATGGCTTTGTTTTCAAACCACATCAATCAGCTTTAGAATTAATCGAAAAAGAAAGTAAGAAATTAGGCTACAAACTTTTTCATAACGTGGTTAATGCTGCTGATTATGGAGTACCTCAAACACGACAAAGATTTATTTGTATAGGTGTAAAAAAAACAATGGAAGACTTTAAATTTCCAAAACAAACACATTCTGACGCATCTAAATTAATTAAAGGAACCAAAAAATGGGTAACTTGCGGGGATGTTTTAAATAGTATTGATTACGACCAACCCGAAGACAAGAAAATGGAAGCTGGCTCAAAACACAAACATTTACTCCAACTTATTCCGCCAGGAGATAATTATTTGTTCTTTACAAAAGAAAGAAAGCATCCGAAACCAATTTTCAAATGGCGTTCACGATATTGGTCCTTCTTGTTAAAATTATCTCCTGAAAGACCATCGTGGACTATTCAAGCTAGTCATTCAAATAACATGGGACCTTTTCATTGGAAAAATAGATTTCTACGTATTGAAGAAATTAAAAGAATTCAAACATTTGAAGACAGACATATTTTTCTAGGGTCTTATAAAGAGCAATGGAGACAAATAGGAAATGCAGTCCCACCTTTATTGGCTAATAAGTTCGCAACGGAAATAAAAAAACAATACTTTAAAACATGAGCGTTAGAAATACCTTAATTTTAAATCCTTCTGATTTGAAATATTTACTCATTGACAGTTTACGATTGTATTCTGACAATGTGGTTTTTATTGATGGAAACAATCCATATCGCTTTTCAATCAATAAGAAAACATTTTATGTTTTAATAAAAAATGTTCACGAATCTGGTGATGGTAGAGCAAATCAAGACGAGTGTCGGATTCAAATTTCTGAGTCAAAAAATTTCAATGATGCGATGAACTCTAGAACTGACGTGATAGTTTTAGGATATTTTGCAGACGAAAAGGTTTTCACTGCTTGGAATCCTTACTTAATGAGAGATCGGTTCAATCAGAAACAAACCATCTCTTTATATTCCCGTTTTTCCGTTCAAAAACAAGCAGCTATAAGTAAAATTGCTGCTTATAGAGATACAAACGGTCAATCTGTTTTGAGTTTTCTTCCTGACTATTTAGGATTATACTTGGAGAATTTATCAAAGATTCATTTATTGAGTGATGCCGAATTGCTTGAATTAGTAAGTCAATCTGATAATCTAAATACTCAAAATCAAGATGGAGAAGTTGATTTTGCAGAAGGACAGTTGACAATAACACACACGAGGTATAAGCGTGACCCTAGATTTAAAACAATTGTATACGATGCTTATGATAATAGATGTGCAATGTGTGGTATTCAACTTGAACTTATCGAAGCGGCTCATATTGTACCACACTCACATGAAAAAGGAACTGATGAAATAGGAAATGGAATTAGTTTATGTGCATTACATCACACGGCTTATGACCGTTCTCTCATATTTTTTGACGAGAACTTTAATATATTGATTAACGACAGCAAAATGGAATACTTGCAAAAAGTTGGACTTGACTCAGGTTTCCGCAAATTTCAAACTCTTGCGTTTGATAAAATTCAGTTGCCAACCAATCATACTTTAAGACCCAATACTGAAAATATAAAATTAGCAAATCAAACTAGAGGTATAAGTTAGTTCTCATAGGCGGACCCCTGTATGTTGACAAGGGGAACAGCACTACGCAGGCGACCGCGCAACAGCCAAACACTTTTACCGCTTTTCATTTATTGTATGTAATTTATTTGGCAGCAAAACAGTTTGTCTGTTCTCCTGCCCTATGTGGCGCTTTTTCAAACCGCTCTTTGCCAACGCGCAAATAAAAACCTAAAAATTATTTCTTCCAAACTATCATCGGCTCGGCGGACACGTAACCGTGTTGCTGTAAGTGGTAGTAGGCTGGCAGCAGG
>CAIXZI010000240.1 GCA_903923915.1 uncultured Bacteroidota bacterium | reverse complement strand
TTATCTCAAATGTAACAAACCCCGCATTTTTATTCTTTATATTAGGAATAATAGCTGTTAAACTAAAAAGTGATTTAGAAATACCGCCCAACTCCTCCAAATTTATTTCACTGTATCTACTCTTTTCAATTGGATTTAAGGGAGGGCAAGAACTCTCTCATGAAACGTTTACTTCTGAGATTGCAGTTTCGATGATATTTGGAATTACCTTATCACTACTCATACCGATTTACACTTTTTTTATTCTACGAAGAAAATTCAATGTGTATGATTCGGGTGCTATTGCTGCAACGTATGGCTCTGTGAGTGCAGTTACATTTGTAACAGCAGCCTCTTATCTTGAAATGCAAAAAATGCAACTACACGGACACATGGTAGCTATTATGGCTTTGATGGAGTCTCCGGCTATCATAGCAGGTTTATTTCTTATGTCGGTTTTTAATAAAGAAGAAAAAAATAAAATAAGTCTTGCGCCTGTTTTCAAACATTCGTTTACTAACGGAAGTGTATTATTGATACTGGGAAGTTTGATTATTGGGTTTGTGGCAAGTGCAAAACAAGCAGAAGGAATTAAACCTTTTACCACTGATATTTATAAAGGATTTTTAGCCATATTTTTATTAGATATGGGCATTATTAGTGGCCGAAAATTAAGCTCGTTTACAAGCAATGGTTGGTTTCCGTTAATTTTTGCCATAGTAGTTCCGCTTATTAATGGTTGTGTGGTTGCATGGGCTAGTTCATTTGTTACAGCAGATATTTCTAATCGATTTATTCTTGCCATCTTGGCTGCGAGTGCTTCTTACATTGCGGTGCCAGCCGCTATGAAGATTGCTGCTCCTGAAGCAAACCCCGGATTATTTTTACCAATGGCTTTAGCTGTTACCTTTCCGTTAAACATAACTATCGGAATGCCTTTATATCTATCATTAATTAATTAACTAAACCTAAATATATCATAACATGAAAAAATCAATTTATTTTTTAGCTCTATCGTCAATCTTTATTGGCACTCAAAACTTAAAAGCACAAGTAAGTGCGGATAGTGCAATTATAAAATTAAAAGAAGGAAATGAGCGTTTTATTAAAGGAAAGACCATACATCCAAATCAGGATTTTAAAAGAATAAAAGAAGTAGCGGCCGGTCAGAAACCTTTTGCTATAATAGTCGGATGTTCTGATTCTAGAGTACCAAGTGAAATTATTTTTGATCAGGGCATAGGAGACTTATTTATTGTTAGAACTGCCGGGCAAGTTTCTACATATGCATCATACGGAAGCATAGAATTCGGAAATGCTGTTTTGGGGGCTAAATTAATTGTAGTAATAGGTCATACCAGTTGCGGGGCGGTATCTGCTGCGTGCAAAATACCTGATGTACCCGGACATATAGTTACGCTAATTAATGCTATTAAACCTGCCGCTGAACTGGCAAAAAAAATGCCCGGAGATTTAGTTGAAAATGCCGTTAAAATAAATGTGGCAATGGAAGTAAAACAACTGCAATCATTAGAACCCGTAATTACTAAAGCAATTAAAAATGGCTCTGTTAAAGTAGTTGGAGCAGTGTATAATCTAAATACAGGGCAAGTAGAATTTTTACCGGATAATTACATGGAAACAATACAAAAATAAATCTTAAAAGGG
>CAIXZI010000239.1 GCA_903923915.1 uncultured Bacteroidota bacterium | reverse complement strand
TTTTATTTTATTTGAGCTAATTTGTTTGTAAGCTAATTTTACTTTATCAATAAAAACAAAATAGATACAGGCTAAAATAAAAAGACTAATGCCTGTAATCATCATAACAATGGTGCGTTTTGGCCAGCTGGCAACCACAGGATATGTAGGTTTAGATGCTATTGCCACAAACGATTTTTTTGAACGTAATGCACTTAAACTTTTTTGATATTCAGTCATAGCTTGGGTATAATCTCTAATTTGATTTTCCAGATAGCTATTCATTTTTACAAACTCAGCACCATATTTACCTAAGTTGGTTAAAAGATCAGGTAGTTTGCCGCTGCCGCTCATATCTTTACTGTAATAGCTTCTGGCAGCCTCTTTTAACTGTATGCGCATATCTACCACGCCATACTTAGTGCTTAATTCATCTAAAATGTGTTGAGAGCTATCAAGTTCGTGCTGTTTAAGATTTACGTATGTTTTTGCGTTATTAACATCTTCAGTATATTTCTCTCGGTGTTCTTTTTCAATAAGTGCGTTAACAGCATCAATAATACCGTTTACTAAAATTTTTGCTGTATCTGGGTTATAATCTTCTACCTTTATTTCAACCGACTCATATTTTGTAATAGATATACCCACCTTTTTATCATACGCTTCATCATAAGCAAACATGTGCGTTTTTTTAGTAGTATCTATCTTATAATGCTTTGCAAGATTAAATTTTTTGTACAAGTACAGTCTAATATCATTAGATTGTAAAAACTGCAGTATTTGCTCTGTTTGAGATTCTTCGCTATATAAACCCAAATTTGCCGGATAAATATAGGCTGTAGATTTATAGATTGGTTTTACAAAAAATGGCATAGTAAACACATACGCCATAGCTATTGATATAAATGTAATCAGTAAAATGTGCTTTTTTCGAGAAAATAATACACTAAAAATCTCTATGTTTGATTTATCCATAAAAAAAAATTGAGCCCAAATATAGTAAATCAATTTTTAATCTACGGCAACACGCTCATTTAACTTTTCAGTGAAAAAAGCAGCCAATTTGCTGTGATATACCTTTGTTTTGTATTTTCCTACCCAGCGTAATCCTTGTATGGTGTTGGTTAAAAATATTTCATCAGAGTTCATTAGTGTGTTAAATGCTAAAGAAATCTCGTAACAAAGTATTCTGTTCTCTTTTGCAATATCTATTATTTGTTTGCGTAAAACACCTTCTATGCAGCCTTCTGCAAGGGCTGGAGTATAAAGTGCGCCATTTTTTACAATAAAAACATTAGAGCTTATGCTTTCGCACACATTGCCATCTTCATTAATAATAAAGCAATCGTCCATTTTAATATCTTTCTTGTAAATGCCTGCCAACACATATATTAAAGCATTACCGGTTTTTAAGTTAGATAGTTTGTTTTTGTGTTTCTTAATATCATGAAACACATCTACCGTATAACCAACCTCATTAAGTATGTAACCTCCTTTAAAACCAAGGTCTTCAACCTCTATTAAAAAAGAAATATCATTGCTGTGTGGCGTGTAAAAACCGCCTTCGTTTCTAAAAATGGTTAACCTTGCGCGCGCATCATTTTTGAGGTTGTTTTTTTCAAT
>CAIXZI010000238.1 GCA_903923915.1 uncultured Bacteroidota bacterium | reverse complement strand
TTCAAAATTAATAAATTCAACGGCAGCTTCATGTGCTAAAAGCTTTTGATGTATTCGTTTCCAGTCTACGGTAAATAGGTCTTTATAAATGTTTTGATTTTTTATGAGCAAGAATAATTCTTTTTCTAGCTCTCCTCTTTTTCTTTTTAGCTGTTCGATTGAAAATCCGCTTTCATTTGAAGATTGTGAGCTTGCGACATAAATATTATTTGAGATTTGCTGAAGCTGTTTGTAAGCTGCAATAGTTTTTGCATTCTTGCTTTTATAGATTGCATTCTTTATTTTTAAATCGTATCTTAATATTAAATTCTTATTTTGAAGTTCGTTATCATAAGCGGACGCTAATACTTCTCGCGTCAAAAAATGGGGATTATAACTTAATTGCCACAGATAAAAATTGAAGTAAGAATATTGTTCAGATAAATTGGTTAAGTATTCCTCTTTTTCTTCTTCAGGCATTAAAATAAAATTATCCTGTAGTTCTTTATTTGTTGCAGTAATATTTTGCAAAAAATATTTATTTGCTTTGTCGAAATCCTTTGTCAAACTGTAACATCTAGCCAAGTGCTCAAGACAGTAAAGGGTTCGTTTGGAATCCTTACCAAATAATTTTTGATTCAATTCAAGAGCATGCGAATATTCCTTTTCTGCGGCGTCATAATCCTTCATATTTATGAAGAGCAGTCCCAAATCATTTAAGCAATCGATAAATTCAGAATTATTTTCACCAAGGATCCTTTTGGTAAGGGTTACGGCCATTTGTGTATACTCAAGACCTTTTTCATAGTTGCCAGTTCGACCATAAAACTGTCCGATCTCACGCAATACTTTTGCGTATTCAGCTTGATCCTTGCCATAAACATTTTCTGAAATTCTAAGCATTTTCAGATAATATATTTCAGCATTTTTTACTTTTTCTTGCGCTAAGTTTATTCTAGCTAAATCACTTAGGGTGGAAAGTACCGTTTCATTTTCTTCCCCTAAATTATCAATTTGTCTTTCTAGGACAATATTCATTATTGAATCAGCCTTCGAGAAACTAATTTTATCACTATAACCTTTTGTTTCGTAAAGAATGGCAAGTACACTTAATGAAAGCAAATAATCAGGATGGTTATCATTCAAAAGATCTTTTTGTTTTTGTATTGATTTCAATAAAGTTCTTTCGGCAACTGTAAATTTTCCTAACGCTATTTGTGTACCTGCTAATCCAGTGAGTAGACCATAATAAGACGGAGTATTTTCACTTTCTAATGATTTATAAATTTCAATTGCTGAGAGGTAGTACTGTTCGGCTTTGTAATACTCTGATGCTTTACTAGCCAACGTTGCTAAACTCTCCAGAACATCACAGTATTGATTGTTTGGTTCTCCTGAGACTTCTTTTAGAATTTTTAATTGTGATTGGTAAATTTCCTCAGCTCTACCATAGTCTCTTCTCGTTTCATATGAATATGCCCATTGGCTCAATATCATAATATAGGTAACGTAATTTTGCTGAAACCTTTCTTCCCAACTTTTAGTCACAAATGAATATAAAGAATCTGCTCGTTTATAATTTCCAAGCATGCTATAACTATTCGCCAGCATACTTGATGCTGATAAATGTTCTTGACTTTTAGCTCCAAATAACTTCTCATTTACTTTCACAAGAGTTTGAAGCAATTTATTTGAATTATTATAGTCGCCCTTTTGATCGTAGTAAAAACTTAATCTTGATGCGGTAAGAAAATATTCAGGACTATAAATTGTATTGGTTGTTTCGGCAATTTTTAATGCCCTTAGCAGAAAGGGGCCTGCCTTATTATATTGGCGAGTATTGATATAGCTTACACCCAAAGCATGTGGGATAAAAAAACCTGTATCAACAGAAGTATTTTCTAGCTTCTCAAGGTATATCAATGCATTTGTGTAATCTTTCTTGTTAAAATGTTCAATTGCTTTTTGTTGAAGTGAATTTAGATCTTGTGCAAATAATGAGCGGTTGAAACATAAGAAAAAGAAAAAGAAATACTTCAAAAAGATCCATATTTTGATATCTGAATTTATATGCAAATATACCTTAACAACGAATTTCATGACCTTTTGTATTTAATTATGGTTGTTAACGTCAGACACCTTTTTAAACATCTCTTTTGACTTTTTCTCGTTGTCAGTATGATAATAGGCGATCCCCAAAATCCTATAAGCTTTTTCCTGATTTTGCTTATTAATAGGCATTTTTTTTATTTCCCCAATCGCGGCTTCAGGATTATCCATTAAATCAAAAACGCACGCAAGATTTATGTAAGCAACGTCATACTCGTGGTCAAGACTTATCGCTTTTTCAAAGTCGCTCCTGGCGCTATTTAATAATTCATTCATTTTTTGTGCTGCCCCTTCATCTAGATTTCTTTCAATAACTATTTTTAGGCGGCTATTGCTGTCAGTCATTATGGGATAGAAAAAGTTAGGATCTTCTGCTTGCATTTTTTCAAGAGGCCTTAGCTTTATTGCCCATAATGTTTTTGCAGTGCCAAGGTTATTATAATTTTCTCGAGATGGAAAATATTTTGTCAAATCGTCAAAACAATTGATTGCCAATTCAAAATCTTCTATTTTTATTGCTTTATTGCCGACCAAAAATTCTGAATATAGAGTTGCTATGCGTCTCTGAGCTTGTTCGCAGATTGTATCACGCTCCTTTTTAGCCGGATAACCGTCCATTCTCTCCGGGAGATTATAAGCCGAATAAATATTATCAAGCAACTTTTTATAGATGCCAAAGGGGTGATAACCGGCTAAACAGCAATGATATATTCCGAAATTGTCAGCTTCCCTTTCATGGTTGATTTTTGTTTCTTTAGATTCTTCCTTAATCTTTTTCCCAATTGCAGTATTTCTTATAGCAAAAGCATAGTCGCTACACCAATTATGGTCGTTATAATAATGCGCCAGTTCATGGCTCAATATGATGGAGAGCGCGTTTAAACTGTCAGGGCCCATTTGCGCACAGATATCAAAAAGCTTTTCATCTACTTTAATGTTAGGCGTGTCTGAAAAATAGGCAGCGATGTAATTCTGTTTGTGGCTTTTAGGAATTAATATCAAAGCAGGCTTGCCTTTTGCATTGCCATAGGCATTCACAAGATTATTAAATACCTTGGTAAGCGTATTTTTTTTCGCATTAATATTCTGCGCTTTTAAGTCTATAAAAGCAAGCAGAACCAACAATATGAGTATTCCCTTTTTCAACAGTTTATTTTTCATTATCAAAAACTTCAATCAGCTATAAATGCTTCTTTTAACACAATAAGCTGCATCTATAGAAAAAAATGTTTTTGTAAATTTTTTAAAAAATAAATATGCAAAATATGCAGCATTTATTGGGTTTAGAAAATTCATTGCAG
>CAIXZI010000237.1 GCA_903923915.1 uncultured Bacteroidota bacterium | reverse complement strand
TGCTATTAATTGTTTTGGTAGCTTATTTAATTGTTGCCAGGCACAGAAAAAGTTTAGCAAAAGAAGAAGAGAAATTTAAACTAAATAGCAAGTTACACGAGTTAGAAATTAAAGTCATTAAAGCGCAGATGAATCCTCACTTTATGTTTAACTCTTTAAATTCTATTCAATTATTTATATTAACTAACGAAAATGAAAAAGCCCAATATTATCTCTCAAAATTTTCTAAACTGGTAAGAAAACTTTTAGAAAGCACCACCAAAGAAAACATTAGTCTATCAGAAGAGATAGAAATACTTAATGGGTATTTAGAATTAGAATCTTTGCGCTTTAATAATGTTTTTAATTATACCATTACTATTGGGGAAGGCATTGACGCTGCAGAAACTTTTATACCTCATTTTTTGGTTCAACCATTTATTGAAAATGCTATTTGGCACGGTCTATTATCAAAAGAAGGAGATAAGCATTTAAACATCTCTTTTAAATTAATAAACGAATTTAAAATTGCCTGTACTATAGATGACAATGGAGTTGGAAGAAATAAAAGTGAAGAGAAGAAAAATTTAGAAAAAAAATCGTTAGCAATAAATTTTATCCAGCAACGTTTAGATTTAATAAATAAAATGGACGGCCTAGATTTTAAAATGGATATAATTGACAAAACAGATACGGATGGCAACAGCACAGGAACCACTGTAATTATAACCTTACCACTAATTAAAAAAACGTAAAATGTTAAGAGCTATTATTATTGATGACGAATTAATTGGCATCAGCACTTTAAAAATATTAATTGAACGATATACCCCAGAGGTTAGAGTGGTTGCTACATCTGCCACACCCGAAAACGGTATAAAGTTAATAGAAGACTACAGGCCAGACATTGTTTTTTTGGATATAAGTATGCCAACCATGAATGGCTTTGAATTATTAGAAAAGTTGACGTATAAAAATTTTAAACTTGTTTTCACTACAGCTCACGAAGAATATGCCTTAAAAGCAATTAAAAACAGAGCGTATGATTATTTACTTAAACCTATTGACATAGACGAATTAAAAAAATGTGTGAAAAATGTTCTTGTAGAAAGCAATGAAAAAGAAGAACTATCGCCTGAAAACAGCTATCGAATAATAGAAATATCAGTAAAAGATGGCATTGTATTTATTAAACCCGATGATATTATCAGATTAGAAGCATCTGGTAGTTATACCATATTTCATCTAAAAAATAATGTTAGGCATGTTGCATCAAAAAATTTAAAAGACTATGAAATATTATTAAACCCTGCCTATTTCTATAGATGTCATTTATCGCACCTGATTAATCTACATCAAGTTTTAAAATTAGTAAGTACAGATGGTTTGTTTGCTTTAATGATTGATGGATCTTTGGTTCAAATTTCAAAGCGAAACAAATCAGATTTTATAGATAAACTTAAAAACGCTTCAGCATATAGCACACAATCTGCCTAAGCATTTAGAATTTCAACCACATCATGTTTACTCGCTTTTTATTAGGGTTCTTTTACGCTCATGTATTCGCTGCGCTTTGCTCCGTTCTGCTAAAGCAAATAATACCATAGAAGTAGCCAAAAAAAATGCTGCCCGCCATAGTTTGCAACATACTTTCGGTTACAAAATTTAAAGCTACTATTACAATAAAAAATAGCACCGTTCTTTTTCTGTTTTCAATTATAGGAATGATGAACATAGTCATCAGGCTGAATAAACCAACTAATCCCAGTCCAACAGAAGTTTGAAAATACTGACTATGGGCATTTAGTTTTTTTGAGTAAGCACCTGTTAAGCCATTTTGTTGATAGCTTTCGTATAAGGCATCATTAGCATCTCCGGGGGCAACTCCAAATAACAAATTTTGTTTAACAATTGTGCTGGCTTCATTCCAAATTAAGCGTCTAACTGCGGTACTTTCAACCGAATTTTTATCTACATTATTTGTTTGAAGAGATATTAAAGCACCTTGAAAACGCTGGTTA
>CAIXZI010000236.1 GCA_903923915.1 uncultured Bacteroidota bacterium | reverse complement strand
GTGTGCGTTCTACTCCAAATAAAAGTAAGTCGTATATATCAACAAAATAGCCAAGGGCAGCTACTAAAATAAGTTTATTTAAGGCTTTTGGTTGATTCATTATTTAATAGCCTTTAAGCTCATGTCTAAACTTTTTACATGATGTGTTAATGCACCTACCGAAATAAAATCTACACCGGTCAAGGCATAATTACGAATATTTTTTTCTGTTATGCCGCCCGAAGCTTCGGTTTCATATTTTCCTTTAATTAACCCAACAGCTTGTTTTACCTGAGCAGGCGTAAAGTTATCAATCAATATTCTATCAACTTTGCCGTGTGCCAACACTTTTTTTATATCTTCTAAATTTCGGCATTCAACCTCAATAGCCAATTTAAGTTTATTCTTTTTAAGGTATTTGTTAGAAGCATCAATGGCTTCAGTAATTCCGCCTGCAAAATCAATATGATTATCTTTTATTAAAATCATATCATATAAAGCATAACGGTGGTTTGCGCCGCCACCAATAACTACAGCCCATTTTTCAAAAAAACGAAACAGGGGAGTAGTTTTACGTGTATCAATAACTTTGGTTTTTGTGCCTTTGCAAAGTGTTTGTAATTGATTTGTTTTAGTAGCAATGCCGCTCATGCGCTGCATAATATTTAGTACCAGTCGCTCGGCAGTTAGTAGTTGGTAAGTTGTACCACTCACAGTAAAAGCAATATCTCCTTTTTTTACCGATGCGCCGTCTTTAATTTTTTCAATAAATTTTATGTCAGAATTAACTTGTTTAAAAACAAAACGTGCGGCTTCAACCCCGGCCAATATGCCATCTTCTTTAACCAACAACTGCATTTTGCCATCCTGCTTTTTGGTAAGTGTAGCCAAAGTTGTGTGGTCTCCGTTGCCAACATCTTCTGCAAAAGCTTGTTTTACAAATTGTTTAAAGTTGAAATTATCCTGGTGCTTTTTTATGTAGTTATGCATACGATTTTCAATGTTAGCCACAGATTTCGCAGATAAAAAATAATCTTTGATAATCAGCTCAATCTGCGGCAGCTTTTTTATTCCTAATCATTGCGAAATTAAAAATTAAAATGAAAGATTTAGTATTCGCCACAGATTTCACAGATGAGCGCAGATAAGGATCAATTTGTTCAATTAGTGGCAGAAAATCTGTGATAACCAGCGCAATCTGTGGCAAATATTTTTAAATTATATTCGTGGCTGTAAAATGAAAATAATTCTTCTTCAAATAGATAAAACCGACCAAAGCTTTGTTGAACAAGGTGTGCAGGAATTTACCAAACGATTAACGCGTTACGCTACTTTTGAAACAGTTACTATTTCTATTAACAAAACTATACGCAGTAAAACCATTGCCGAGCAAAAGCTGGAAGAAGAAAAACAATTACTTGCTCACATCGCTAAATACGACAGCGTTTTTTTGTTGGATGAAACCGGTAAGGAATTTTCATCTGTGCAATTTGCCACGCAAATACAAAACATTTTAAATGCAGGTAAAAAGAGCTTGTGTTTTGTAATTGGTGGGCCGTATGGCTATACAGATGTTATTAGAAAGAAATATCCCTTAATAAGTTTTTCAAAATTTACCTTTTCGCATCAAATGATTCGTCTTTTGTTTTGCGAACAATTATACCGCGCATTTACCATTATTAAAGGAGAAAAATACCATCATCAGTGATGAGTAAGTTATAATACCATAAAATCTATATGAGAAAAACTGCAAGATTGAAAATATATATAAGTTTAAATAGTTAAGTTAAAAATTAATAGCTTTGCTTAATAACCATACTATTTAAAACGACATAATAAATAATTTAAAATGGGAATGATAAAAGATATTTGGGATATTGGAAAAGAAATTTTTAATATTTCGAATGAATTAAAGAAACAAACAAAAGAAAAAAAAACTGCTCTTTCTACACTTTTACAGCATATAGGAGATGTTTTAAAAGACACGTATGAAAAGCTTTTAAAAGATTTTTATCCTGCGGGTAATTGTGAGCAATTAGCAATTTTTAGCAAAGAATTGTACGAAGCTTTAAAAGATATTATAGGAGAAACAAAAGCAGAGCAATTAGTTAATAAACTTATGCAGGCGCATGAAGTGGAACTTCTTTATCATGAAATTTCATCGGGTAAAATTGATAAAAAAGAATTATTATTACTGGATGAATCATCGGGATATTTTATTGCTGTTTCTAAAATGTTATTGATTTAAAAAATAAATAGTACTTCACATATCAAATTAATCGTGTACGTTGTAATTTTAATAAACAACCAAATATGTCAAAAAAAGTAATTAAAAGTAACACCACATCTTCTTTAATCGCCCTTGCTTCTGCCGTTCATACGTCAGAAACAAAGGCTCATTCTGCT
>CAIXZI010000235.1 GCA_903923915.1 uncultured Bacteroidota bacterium | reverse complement strand
TTTTTGGAAAAGAAAATTTAAAAATTCTTTCTTCCGAAAAAATAATCATTAATAAAGATGAGCAGCGTATAAATAATTCGCAAGGCAATAATTATAAAACAAATAATCCTAATTCAGTACAGTCGGCAGATTACACGCCTGCTATTTGGAACCCTGCTGCAACTTGTAACTATACGGTTGGTCGTGGTGGCACTGCTATTTCTGCCGTTGTAATACATGATACCGAAGGAAGCTATGCGGGTTCTATCTCATGGTTTCAAAATTGCTCAGCAGTTGTAT
The DNA here is from genome assembly GCA_903923915.1 of uncultured Bacteroidota bacterium. GTDB lineage: Bacteria > Bacteroidota > Bacteroidia > B-17B0 > Aurantibacillaceae > PALSA-968. The sequence goes on along the minus strand of CAIXZI010000235.1, from coordinate 2,172 downwards.
CTGCACATTATGTGCTTCGTTCATCTGACGGACAAATAACTCAAATGGTTTTAGAAGCTAATAAAGCTTGGCACGTTGGATCTGAAAATGGGTATACTATTGGCCTAGAGCACGAAGGCTATGAAGCACAAACCGGTTGGTATACTACGGCTATGTACACAGCATCGGCTGCATTAGTTAGAGATATTTGCAATAGTGGTTATGGTATTAGTCCGTTACGTACATACAATGGCCCTGCTTGTAGCGGTTCAAGCAGTTCTTGTCAGCAGGGCACATGTGTAAAAATTAAAGGGCATCAAATGTATCCAAATCAAACACATGATGATCCTGGGCCAAATTGGGATTGGTATAAATATTATGATTTAGTAAACAATGCCCCTACCACTAATTCAGTAACTGCAACCGGAGGAACTATTTACGATTCTGGTGGACCTACTGGTAGTTACTCAAACGACGAACGCACATTAACGCTTATTCAGCCTGCAGGCGCAAGCAACATTACACTAACTTTTACCAGCTTTGATTTAGAAACCAATTGGGATTACTTATTTATTTATGATGGAGCTACTGTTAATGCACCACTTATCGGCAGATTTACTGGTAATACCTTACCAGGCACTATTACCTCAAGCGGCGGTTCTTTACTGTTAGATTTTAGAAGCGATTGCGCTACAACTGCCACAGGATGGGTGGCTAACTACACCAGCAATGTTCCAACTGGTACAGGAGATCATATACCTCCAACAACACAATCTGTTGTAAATGGAAATTGGCAAACACATAATTTTACTTCAAATTTTACAGATGGGGATAATGCAGGTGGAAGCGGTTTGGAAAAAAGTTATTATGAAGTAATTGATTTTGACGGAACAACTTGGGCTGCCAATGCAACACATGGTTTCTTTAAAGATAATTTTGATGTAGCTATCAGCCCTGCATGGACTCAAAAAACAGGTGTATGGAGCGTTAGCAACCAGGCGCTTTATCAAAGTGATACAGCAAATGGAAATACAAATATTTATGCAGCGCTAACACAAAATTTATCTAACAGATATCTTTATAATTTTGTAGCAACTATTGGTGGAGGCCCTGGTGGTAATGGTCGCAGAGCAGGATTTCATTTCTTCTGCGATAATGCAGATTCTTCAAACAGAAACAATAGTTATTTTATTTGGTTTAGGGTAGATAACTCTACTATGCAAATTTACAAAGTAGTAAATAATAATTTTGGATCACCTGTTTATACCTCCACAGTAACCATAAATGCAAATCAATCGTACGATTATAAAGTTATTTATGATAGAATTAGTGGATTGATTCGAGTGTATCAAAATAATAATTTAATTGGCAGTTGGACAGATCCAAGTCCACTAAGTAATGGTGGTTATATTTCTTTTAGAAGTGGTAATGCAAGACTTATGGTAGATCAATTAGATGTTTATCGTTCGAGAGCAAACACAGCAAGCATTACAGTGGGTTCAGGTAATGCAAATGATATTCGTTATCAAAACCCAGATCCCCAAACACCTTCAGCAAAAATAAAATCTATTTGTAGTGATAGTGCAGCTAATCTTTCGGCTATTGATTATGATAATATAAATGTGGATTGGACTCCACCACTAACAATAGACTCTATGCGAGATGGGCTTGGTTCGGATATAAATATTACTTCATCTAAAACAACTTTATCTGCCAACTGGAGCGCATCATCTGATGTAAATTCAGGTATTGCAAAATACTGGTATTGCATTGGCACAACCGCAGGAGATAGCAATACGGTTGTCTGGACAGACAATATGGATTCGCTAAACGTTACTCACGCAGGATTAAATTTAACGCAGGGGCAATGGTATTATTTTAGTGTACGCGCTCAAGATGGTGCAGGTTTGTATAGCACAAAAGTTTTTTCTAACGGACAAAAAGTAGATACTACGGCAAATACAATGGGTGTTAGTCAATTTAAAATGCAAGACTTAGATTTTAAAATTTATCCCAACCCTGCACAATACGCTGTAAGTATAGATTACATGTTAGAACAAGATGCAACTATTAAATGGCAAATAACCGATGTAATTGGACAAACGGTTTTACAAGATGAAACTAGTAATTCTGCAGGGAAGCACACTGAAAAATTAGACCTTACTTCTTTAAATCAAGGCTTATATTTACTTA
>CAIXZI010000234.1 GCA_903923915.1 uncultured Bacteroidota bacterium | reverse complement strand
CACTAGGTAACTACTCGGTTTTCCTATTAATTTTTACTTCTCCTTTACATATTTCACACTTTATTTTTATATAGGTATTTATACCTATTAAAAGTAGTATTTATACGACTTGTTATTTAATCCCAAAAGTGCTCTATTTGTGTGCAAGTAGAACTGATAATTAATAATTTAAGACCTTTAAGTATGATTAAGAATATGCGATTTCGATTAAGCTTTTATGCAAATAAAGAAGGTTGTTATTACAATCAAAGATTTAATTTCGATTGCTCCTCTGAGTCAGTAGCATTCAGTTGGCTAATTCTATTCAAAAAACACAAAAATCATTTCAGTAAAATATATATAACAAACCTTTGCACTAAAGATAATTTGACACTCGATTCAGAGACGCTATCTTTATTCAACAGCGATATAAAGTGGATCATAGCTGCTAAAGCTAATTTACATTAATTTATATTCCTTTTATTGCTTGGTTTATCTATACTGCAAGAACTGAAATTACTAAAAATGAACTACGAAAATTTAACTATTGTGCCGACTTGTAAAATTCAACCCCATCAACTTACTGCTTATAATTCTTTTCTATATAACGACAAGGCGATACGCTTTTGCGGCTCAGGTCTAAAAATTCCTGCAATAACCGGAAGTCGCCCGCACGTAAGTAAGCGTTCAGGGGCTAAAATAAAAAGCAAAATAAATTATTTGGTCGCGATCTCAAATAAGCAATCAATTTTTAATCAGCAATCTAAAAAGAATGTAAATTTTAACATAACGTTTGTAACTTTGACGCTTGCAAGCGAACAGATACATACTGATCTTGAATTAAAAAATTGCCTGCTACATCAGTTTTTAATTGAAATAAGCAAAAAATATAACGTTAAGCATTACATATGGCGTTTTGAGAAACAACGTAATTTTAACACGCATTTTCATTTAGTTATTAATAAATTTATTCCTTATTTAGAACTGCGTACAATTTGGAATCGAATTCAAAATAAACTCGGCTATGTTGACAGGTATAGAGAAGAGCAGATATTATGGCATAAAAACGGTTTCAAAATTAGACCAAACTTGTTAAAGAATTGGAGTTATGAAAATCAGAAAAAAGCTTATGAAATGGGAATTAACACAGGCTGGTCTAACCCGAATTCGACAGATATTCATAGTGTTGTGAATATTAAAAAAATTTCTAACTATATCATAAAATATCTGACTAAACATGATGCACAGAAATACAGCAGGATTCGCCGCACAGAGTGTGGTTTTGATCGCATTGATAAAGCTTCTCGAATCCCTTTGTCTAAAAATACAATTAAATTTCTTCGGCAACTTGCTTCTCTTGGTCGGAATTGGGGCTGTAGTTCTATTTTGTCTAAAAATTTGGGCACGGTTTTGGAAATAGATAATGAAATTAATAATTCACTTGAAAAACTGCGTGGTTGTGCAGGCGTTAGTGTTTTCGATGACAAATACTTTTCTGTTTTCTCTTATGATTTGGATTTGCTAAATAATTCCGGTTTCACGCGTTTAGTAGAAATTATCAGTAAAGAGTTACTTGCTGTTTTTGACTTTAATTATCAGTTTCGTATTTAAAAAATTATTACAGCTCTCGTAATCGAAACTGCGCCTAAGGCACGCTAAATGCAATGGGTTTTTCGTTGTTCACTGTCCTCATTTTCCGCTTCATTTTCGCTGTTTTTATAGTGTGTACGAGAAGCCCGCGTTCCCACTGCAATTAGCTCGCTCTTAGGCGCAATTTCGCTTTTCTGCCCACACGAACCGGCTACGTCCTTTAAGATTATCCCGTTCGTGTGATTCTCTGTTTTATTTCGCACCGCCTTGCGCGGTGCTCCAAATTTCAAGCTTCGTCTTGGCAATTTCTGAGTTGCCCGTCTCCGCTTCAAGGTATTTTGGGGTTTGCGTGTGACGCTTCGTTGTGTCTTTTTTGCTTGTAATTCGATCGTTTTGAGGTCTGATCTCTTCTTGTTGTCTTCGATTTGTAAATACTAATGTACTCTTAGCGTATTCGCCCCAAAAATGAGTTATATTTGTTTCATTATTCACTTTAATAATTAATGCTATGAAAATTAAATTAGCTGCTTTCGTTGATGACGTGAGAAATAAAATGGGTAACGTCGTCGCGTCAAAAAATAAAGGTGGTGCGTACTTTCGCAAAAGGGTTGTTCCTTACAATCCAAAGTCTACAGCACAAGTTGCTCAACGTGCTCGT